>CALUWK010000064.1 GCA_944324475.1 Candidatus Gastranaerophilales bacterium | reverse complement strand
AAAAAAAGCCCTCATTTCTGAGGGTTTTTGAAAATCTTTTTGCTTGATTCTCGTGTAGAAAAGGTTAGTGTGTTAGTAGTGTGTTTTGTGTGTTTAAAAACTTAACTTAATGTAGGGGGGAGGTATTTATGTCTTACATATATATAAAGTATATCTAAATTATAAAATTGCTTATTTAAAATTTTTTGTTACAAAACTTAATAAAATTTAATCTTAAATCATCACAAAAAATATAACCTAACCCTTCAAAGTTTACCAACCAAAACATTAAAAACAATATAAACAAAATTAAAAGGCTCTTTGCGAGCCTTTTAATTAACCTTTTCTATAACAATTTTTTCATCTTTAAAATCCATTTTAAGCTTATCATTTTCTTTATAATTTCCGCTTAAAATCTCTTCAGCGAGAATATCCTCTACTTTCTTTTGAATAACACGCCTTAAAGGACGAGCTCCATAAGTTTCTGAATATCCTTCTTTAGCTAAATAATCTTTAGCTGCATCGGTGACTTCAATAGTTAAATTACGTTCAGACAAACGCTTAAATAAATCCTTAAGCATTAATTCAACAATTTGTCTTATTTCTTCATGACTTAAATGCGCAAAGACAATTATATCATCAACTCTGTTTAAGAACTCAGGCCTAAAAGCTTTTTTCAATTCCTCGTTAACCGTCTCTTTAAGTTTTTCGTACCTGTCTTTTTTATCATCACCGGATACCGAAAAGCCAAGTTTTTGAGTATTTGTAATCATGCTGGCACCAACATTTGATGTCATAATAATTATTGTATTTTTAAAATTAATATGTCGTCCCTTAGAATCAGTTAACCTACCATCATCCAATATTTGCAACATAATATTAAATACATCCGGATGAGCTTTTTCGATTTCATCAAATAACACAACACAATAAGGCTTTTTCCTTATTATTTCGCACATATTTCCGCCATCATCATACCCAACGTATCCAGGAGGAGAACCAATGAGTTTTGAGGTTGTATGTTTTTCCATATATTCCGACATATCAACTCTAACCATATTATCCTCAGAACCAAATACAGCTTCAGCCAAAGCCTTAGCAAGCTCAGTTTTACCAACGCCCGTAGGACCCGAAAAAATAAAACTTCCAATAGGACGATTTGGGGCTTTTAAACCTACACGAGCTCTGCGAATAGATTTAGCAAGCGACGTAACTGCATCTGCCTGCCCAATCACACGGTTATGCAATGTTTCTTCTAATTTTAACAATTTTTCAGATTCTGCTTCGGTAATCTTAGTGACAGGTATTCCTGTAATGGTCGCAACAACCTGAGCAACCTCATCAACACCAACAACAGGCTTATTTTCATCCTGAGTTTCTCTCCATTGTTCAGAGATTTCATGAATTCTATCTTTTAAATCAGCTTCATCATCCCTTAAGTCAGATGCTCTTTCAAATTCCTGATTTCTTATTGCCTCCTCTTTTTCCTTTATAATAGCCTTTAACTGCTTATCTAATTCTTTTCCCTCGGGAGGCAATGTTGAAACATTTAGTCTCACTTTAGAAGCAGCTTCATCGATAATATCTATAGCCTTATCAGGCAAGAATCTTTCGGTTATAAATTTAGACGATAACTCTGTTGCAGCAACTATTGCTTCATCAGAAATAATCAATTTATGATGTTCCTCATATTTAGGTTTTAAACCCTTAATTATCTCTATTGTTTCTTCAATAGACGGTTGATCAACTATTACTGTTTGAAAACGTCTTTCCAATGCAGAATCTTTTTCAATGTACTTTCTGTACTCATCCAAAGTAGTTGCACCAATAACCTGTATTTCTCCTCTCGATAAAGCAGGTTTTAAGATATTTGCAGCATCTATAGCACCTTCCGCAGCACCTGCACCAATTAAAGTATGCATCTCATCAATTACAAGAATAACATTTCCTGCCTGACGGATTTCATCCATAATCTTTTTCAAACGTTCTTCAAATTCACCTCTATATTTTGTACCTGCAATTAAAAGGCCCATATCGAGTTGTATAATTTTTTTGTTTTCCAAAATATCTGGAACTTCGCACTCAACTATTTTTTGAGCTAGACCATGAGCTATTGCGGTTTTTCCAACCCCAGGTTCTCCAATCAACACAGGATTATTCTTTGTTCTTCTTGCTAAAATTTGAATAACTCTTTCAACCTCTTTTTCCCTGCCTACAACAGGATCAAGTCTTTGTTCTTGAGCAGCAAGAGTTAAGTCTGTACCAAATTCATCCAAAGAAGGAGTTTTTGCCTTAGACTGAGAAACACCAGGAGTGGCTAATGTAGATCCAGAAGACGAGCTTGTCTTTGTTTCACCAAGCATTTTTATAATATTAGAACGACACTTATTTAAATCAACCCCCAAATTTTCAAGTACCTTAGCAGCAACACCTTCACCCTCTCTAATCAACCCCAATAAAAGATGTTCGGTACCAATATAATTATGTCCTAATTGCCTAGCTTCATCCCATGACAATTCCAAAACCTTTTTTGCTCTTGGAGTAAAGGGAATTTCAACAGCGACAAAACCACAACCTCTGCCTATGATTTTTTCAACTTCTTCACGAGCATCTTTAATATTAACCCCCATTGACTTTAAAGTTTTTGCGGCAATTCCTGTACCTTCCGCAATTAACCCCAATAATAATTGCTCAGTACCAACAAAATTATGCCCAAGTCTTCTTGATTCCTCTTGAGCAAGCATTATTACTCTTATTGCCTTTTCCGTAAAACGTTCAAACATGTAAACTTCCTTATAAAAAGTTAAATATCCATACTAAAATTCTACAATGAAAAAATATTTTATACAATAAAAAATTAGACTACTCATCAAGCATATCTATTCTTCTTTGATGTCTACCCCCGTCAAATTCGGTGTTTAACCATACATTTAATATTTCTATAGCATTATCTACACCCAATACTCGTTGACCCAAAGTTAAAACATTTGAATCATTATGAGCACGGGACATTCTTGCACAATAACAATTTTGAGGACATACAGCGCGTATCCCCTTATGTCGGTTCGCAGCAATTTGCATACCAATGCCTGTACCACAAATCAAAATGCCTTTTTTACACTCACCACTCAAAATTGCATCAACAACTTTTTTTGCATAAAAAGGATAATCACAAGAATTTTTATCATAAGTTCCGAAATCTGATACCTTTATATTTATAGATGCTAGGTACTTT
>CALUWK010000063.1 GCA_944324475.1 Candidatus Gastranaerophilales bacterium | reverse complement strand
TAGTTGTTCTAGCGGAGAATATAGTTATTCAGGATCATCAAGTTGTTCAAGTTGCTCAAGCAGATGGTCACATTGTAGCTCTTGTACTTCAAGCGGATGTACAAGTTGCAACTCTGGATATACACTATCTGGTGGAAGTTGCAGAGTTCCCTGTTCATCCAATCAATATTATTCAGGTGGAAGCTGTAAAAGCTGTAGTTCAAGCTTTGGTTCAGGTTGCAATTCTTGCTCTTCAAGCGGTTGTTATAGTTGTAGCTCAGGAAGCTATCTTTCGGGCGGAAACTGCAAAAGCTGTAGTTCAAGCTTTGGTTCAGGTTGTTCATCTTGCTCTTCAAGCGGTTGCAGCAGTTGTAGCTCAGGAAGCTATCTTTCGGGCGGAAGCTGCAAAAGCTGTAGTTCAAGCTTTGGTTCAGGTTGTACTTCTTGCTCTTCGAGTGGTTGTAATAGTTGTAGTTCGAGCTATTTTATACATAATGGTAAATGTTATGAATATTGTTATCCGAGATATGAAAAATCTAGTTGTTCACAAGGATGCACTCTGGCAAGTACAGGATACAAAGACGACTGGTATTACAACGAGTGGAAAAAAACAGTTAGGGTATTTGATTATACCAATCTTGTTTGCGTAGATGGATGGACAGAATATGGAGGTTGGTGTTGTACAACTTGCTCATGTTCACGTCCAGATTTTTAATTTTGTGTTTTGGTTAAGGGGGGAAAGCCACCCTCCTTTTTTTTATATAAATATTTGATTTATACACCTTACAAATTATTTAAAGATAAAATATTGACTATTCAATTTAAATGAGGGAATATAAAATATTATCAGGAATATTTAAATTAAATAATATGAAAAAAATATTTGCTTTCAGTTTAATTGAATTAATGGTAAGCTTGGTTACGATAAGCTTTGTCACAGCATCATTTACACCTGTAATTACAAAAAAAATAAAAAGTAATAACACGGTTGTATCATCATCAATGGTAAAACCTGATTGTAAAAAATTTTCGGATGATTGTAGTTTATGCTACATAAATAAATGTTTAATTTGCGCTAAAGAATGTCAAGAAGGTGAATATAAAAATATAGAAGCTTGCCTTTGCGAAACTTGCGGAAGCAAATTTGAAAAATGTTTAATATGCAGTGCTAAAAATTGTACAAGATGCGAAGCAGGATATGGTTTAACAAGTAATGGTAAATGTGAATTATGCCAAAAAGGATATTATTCTGATGGCACAACAGAATGTAAAGCATGTCCGACGGGTCAATATCAAAATGAGACTGGTAAGACAAGTTGTAAAAATTGTCCGACAGGAACTTATCAAAATCAAACAGGAAAAGATAGTTGTATAAATTGTCCGACGGGTCAATATCAAAATGAGACTGGTAAGACAAGTTGTAAGAACTGTTCAAAAGGTGAATACCAGAATCAAACAGGTAAGACAAGTTGTAAAGACTGTTCTGCAGGTCAATATCAAAATGAGACTGGTAAATCAAGTTGTAAATATTGTGCTGGAGGAAAATGGTCTGATTCTGGAGCGTTAAGTTGCTATTCTTGTCCTTCGGGTTATAAATGTAATGGAGCCGGAACTAAAACTCAATGTTCAAGCGGGTATTATGCTCCATCAGGTTCCAGCACTTGCTATAGTTGTTCTAGCGGAGAATATAGTTATTCAGGATCATCAAGTTGTTCAAGTTGCTCAAGCAGATGGTCACATTGTAAATCTTGTACTTCTAGCAGTTGTACAAGTTGTAGCTCTGGATATACATTATCTGGTGGAAGCTGCAGAGTACCATGTTCATCCAGTCAATACTATTCAGGCGGAAGCTGTAAAAGCTGTAGTTCAAGCTTTGGTTCAAGCTGCTCGTCTTGTACTTCAAGCGGATGCTACAGTTGCAACTCAGGATACTATCTTTCAGGTAGAAGCTGCAAAAGCTGCCCTTCGGGATGTTCGAGTTGTTCATCATCAAGTAATTGTTACAGTTGTTACTCGGGGTACTATTTATCCGGTGGCAAATGTTATAGTTGTGGCTCAGCTTGTAATAGTTGCTCGTCAAGTGGATGCTCAAGTTGTAAATCAGGATATTTTGCATACAATGGTTCCTGCTATAAAAATTGTGAAAAAACATATGAAAAATCAAGCTGCACTAAAGGATGTACTCTTGCATCTGTAGGGTATCGTGATGATTGGTATTATAACGAATGGAAAAGAAGCACCAGAGTATTTAACTATAGTACTCTACAATGCGAAGTTATCGATGTGCATTATGGAGGTTGGTGCTGTACAACTTGCTCGTGTTCTCATCCTGATTTTTAATAAACTCTTATATGCAATTAACTAACAATTATACACTTTTCAAACTATTTAAAGATAAAATATTGACTATTCAATTTAAATGAGGGAATATAAAATATTATCAGGAACATTTAAATTAAATAATATGAAAAAAATATTTGCTTTCAGTTTAATTGAATTAATGATTAGTTTAATCACAATAAGCTTTGTGACAGGAGCTTTTGCTCCTGTGATTACTAAAAAAATGAAAACTAATAGCACAGTTGTATCATCGTCAATGGTAAAACC
>CALUWK010000062.1 GCA_944324475.1 Candidatus Gastranaerophilales bacterium | reverse complement strand
GTGAGATTGCTACAAGACGAGAAGTCGGTACGGAAACGGATGACAAAGCAAAAGAGATAGAAAGTGCAGTAGAAAAAGCAATGGCGGTGTTTGGTACGGGAGGGGAGAAATAGTGAAAGCGTATCAGTGCGATCAATGCGGAAAATTGATAGATAGTAATGATATAAGGATAACAGTTAAAGGATATGAAGTTTTGCAAAACCGTTCCAATAATAATATGCCTAAAGGATTTGGCATAAATTATCCTCAAGATTTTTGCTCTTTTACTTGCCTTTCAGGTTGGGCTTTAGAACAGCAAGAAATGCTGGACGAGTATATGAACATAAGCAAGGAGAACGAGCTATGAAGTGCGAAAAATGCGGAACTGAAATTGATTCTTTGCTGGTAGGTGTATTTAACTCTGACGGCAGTGACGTCTATCTGAAATTACCTGTAACAGAGTGTGAAGAAAACGCCGCATACATAGATACAGACGCGAATTGGACGGGCTACGAGCTTTCAGAGGAAGAAATGCGAGAAACGATATTATGCCCGCATTGCGAACAGTTTCCGTTCAAAAATACGGAAATACAAGTTTACGATATTGTGCGGGTAGTGTGCTTTATGGAGGACGACACATGAAAAAAATAAGCCTTAAAGCGGTAATTTTAATCCTGCTGCTTATAGCTGCGATCTGTGTTGCTTTGTTCGTTAGTTTCAATGATCACAGCAAAGTTGTGACGATTACAGACAAAGAACGCATTTACGAAAAGCGAGGCGATACAGAAAGATCGTATTATTTAGTTTTCGGCATAGATGAAAACGGAAATGCAATTACCTTTGAGAACACAGACACTATTTGGCGCGGAAAGTGGAACTCAAGCGATATACAGGCGGCATTAGAAATCGGCAAGACATATGAGGTGGAGTTGATAGGATTCCGCATTAAATTTCTCAGCATGTATGAAAATGTGATTGGATATACGGAGGTACAGCCATGACGAGAAAAGAAGCAACGAAATGGTTTTTGGATCATATGCCGACAAGAATTACACCGGTGGCAAGGAAAGCGTATTTGCTCGCCATCTCCGCTCTCCACCCCATAACACGCGAGCAGGTGGAGAAAATATATCCGGGATGCGATGAATGCAAACCAAGCTGTCGGATATGTATAAATACATGGGTATGGGATAGCCATGGTAAGCCGCAAGTGTGTGAAGATTGCAAAGAGTATTCAAATTTTGAGGCGGACGATAATTATTGCTATAACTGCGGCGCTCCTATGACCGATGAAGCCGTGCAGATGGTGATGGAGAGATTGGAGGGGCTATATGAAAATAGGTGATAGGGTTATTTGCATGATAAATGGTATTTGCGGCGTGATAATACAAACATACACCCCGAATGCTTGTGAGATGCAGATTTTAGTACGTACAGATGATGGGCGTTTTTATCATGCACCGTGTAAGCACGAATATCATAGTCGTGCCGACCTGATGATCGGCAAAACCGTATTCCTCACCTGTGAAGAGGCAGAGAAAGCGTTAAGGAGGGAGCAGTATGACGAAGAACATCATATATTGTGACCATTGCGGGAAAATACTTGATCCGATGAAAGATGCGACTGAAATAACCATTGACTTACATTTCCATTGGAAAGATGATGTGGAGTTATGCCACGATTGTCTTGAAGAGCTTTGGAATTTTATCAATAAATTTTGCGGAGGAGCAGCACAATGAAGATTAAACTTGATGACGGCGCATATATGCCAGAACGCGCCCACGATACCGACGCGGGATTAGATATCCGATCGCCTATCGCTGCTACTGTATTTCCAAAAGACAGTGTAATTATAGATACCGGCGTACATATTGAGTTACCAAACAATACGGTCGGTATGCTTAAAAGCAAAAGCGGGCTTAATGTCAAACACGATATCACGAGCGAGGGCGTAATTGACGTTGGATATACCGGCTCTATTGTTGTTAAGCTCTATAATCACGGAATAAAGCCGTATTTGGTAAAGCGCGGCGATAAAATAACACAGCTCGTTATAATGCCGATTCTCTATCCGAGCATTGAGATTGTCGAGAATTTAGAACAAACTGAAAGAGGTAACGGCGGTTTTGGTAGTACGGGGAGGTAGGCAGAAATGAGCAAATTTATCAGATATACATGCAACAAGAAAAACGAGCCTGTATTAAGAAAAGATTGCATTAAATGCTCGGAATATAATCCGTGCGCTAAAGACGGTAAATGGTGTTTTGTGGGAGCGTTAGTTGCAGAGCACGAACCTATATGCGCCGAATTAACAAATTCATTAAAACAAAACTCAGCTATGCCAGTTATGAGAGATATGTCAACAATAACTATTAATTTGGGAGATGGAACAAAAGTTGATATTCTACGGGAAGATATGAAAAGACAGTTAGAGCAAGAAATATATAAAAATTATGGGCTGTCTTTTGGCGCGTAAATCATGGAGGTAGTAAGATGGCTGAATATAATGAAAAAAGCGATTTATATAACAAAATAT
>CALUWK010000061.1 GCA_944324475.1 Candidatus Gastranaerophilales bacterium | reverse complement strand
AATAGGAAGAAAATTAAACATCAACATGAATTTTTATCAAAACAAAGTTGATAGTTTAACTGGAAAAATTTAATTTTAACTAAAACCTTTTCTTCCCAGTACAGGAATGTTGTCAATTTCATACATCACTGAAGTTTCTGCGCCACCAATATAATCAAATACAAACATAGCGACTATAATAGCCTCTAAAGAAGAAGCAGGTAGCATATTATCGGGTAACTGATTAAAACCGTATTTTATTTTAAGAGAAATTTGAAGATTTTTACAGTCTATTGATGTCCTTGATAAATAGTGCGAACAAATCCCATAAGAACTGCGCAGTTGGTTTACATCACATCTTATAACATTAATATTTTTCTCGCTTAATTTTTTAATAGTTTCAAAACACCTTTTTGAAATTCTATTTGTCCAGTCGTCTTTATTTACCTTAAAATAATCAAACAAAGCTTTATAATTTTTTGAATGAATTCTCCATTTTCCATCCAACATCTTATTATCATAAGGAACACTAAAGGCAACAGCAGAATTTTTAATATAAGGCGAGCTTTCAAAAAAATAATCTATATCTTGAGCGTAATAAAACTTATCAAGCAAAATTATTTTTTTAGTCCTATCCAACACACAAATTGAACTATCATAATTTGATGAATTTGAAAGTGCAACACCTATAAAAAAATTTTCTTTACTTGACATATTCTGCATAACCAAGAGTATAATTAAATATAATACTTTTTTCAAGGAATTTATTTTGAAAAATACTTTATTTAACCAAATAATTAAAAATTTTTATAATAACAAAAAATACAAATTTTACATTTTATTTATTTTATCAATAATTGCGGGGTTTTTTGAATACTTCGGACTTATCTTAATTTTTCAGTTTATTTTATTTCTTTCAAACCCAAACAATGCATACAACCAAAAAATAATACTTTTTTTTAAAGAAACATTTAATCTTTATGATTTTTCAAAAATCAGCTTAATTATCGGACTTTTTACTGTCTTGATATACATTTTAAAAAACATATATATGCTTATTTTTACCAAAATAAATAACAATATTTTAGAAGATTTATCTGTTGAGATTACGCTAACAACATTAAAAAATCTTATCTGGCAAGATTATCTGACAGTTAATTCCATAACTAAATCTGAAAAATTAAACATAATTTCAAAAATAACCATAGTAGTCTGGCAATATTGCCTAAAATATGTAAATCTAATTACAAATATTATTATTGCAATAATTTTAATTAGTTTTCTTTTTATGAAATTTACTTTATGCGCCTTGATTGCAACTATTTTTATATCTTCTCTTGCAACTATAGAATATTTTTATCTAAAAAAACAATCAAACTACCAAAACCAAAATTTTACCAAAAATTTTGATTTAGTCAACAAAATACTTCTTACAATAATAAACTCAATTAAAGAAATTAAACTAAACAATAAAGAAGATTTTTTCTTTAAAAAATTTAAAAAAACAATGCTAGAATATGCATCATTAAATAAAAATCGATGTTTTAACAATGTTTTTCACATATATTTTACAGAAATATCAATTATGTGCGCCTTTGGCTTTGTTCTTATGGCTCTATTTTTTACTTCAAATTTCAATAATTCAATAATTTTAACATCAATCTGCACAATTTGCGTAATAATTTTAAGATTAAGTCCCACAATAAACAGAGCGCAAAGTTGTTTTTATTCAATAAACTCAAATAAAAAGATAGTACAAGAACTGCTTGATTTTAATAATAAATTCAAAAAACTAAAACCACAATCAAAAACAAAAAAAGCACTACCCTTTAAAAAAATAATATTAAAAGACATTTGCTTTTCATACAAAAACTCAAATAAATCACTAAATAATATTAATCTTGAAATAAATCAAGGAGAATTTATCGGAATAGCGGGAGAAAATGGAAACTATAAAACAACATTAGCATTAATTATTGCCGGTTTAATTACGCCTAATAGCGGAAATTTATCAACCGAAAAACATATTATAACAGAAAGCAATATAAACCAGTGGCAAAATAATATTTCATTCCTCGGTCAAAATTACGGATTAATTTTTGATAACATATATGAAAATATAGCACTTGATGAAAACTACAATAAAAACAATATAAAAAATTATATCAAAAAATATAATTTAAATTTAACCAGCAATGAAAACAAAAATGTCAACAAGCTTTCAGAAGGGCAAAAACAAAAAATAGCACTATTGAGCATACTATACCAAAATAAAAACATCATCATTTTAGATGAGGCAACATCATCAATAGATTTAGTTTCAGAAGAGCAAATAAACTGCATTTTAAAAAAACTACGAGGCAAAAAAACTATAATATCAATTACTCACAAGCTGCAAAGTCTCAAAAACTGCGATAGAATAATTTTTATAAACAATGATGGGACGATTAATTTCAATACATTTGAAAACCTAGAAAAAAACAACCCAAACTTTAATAAAGCACTTAGCCTGTTAAAACCAAACTTAACTTAAAGAATTATATGTATCAAGCAACTTTTTAGCTTGCTTTTTTTTATTTAGTTCTTTATAACAATATGCAAGGTTAAAATAATAATACTTATTATGAGTTTCAAGTTCTATTGCTTTTATTAAATTTTTTTTTCCAGCATAATTAT
>CALUWK010000060.1 GCA_944324475.1 Candidatus Gastranaerophilales bacterium | reverse complement strand
GCTTTATTGACGAGCTAACCGTTGGTTCAACCTGGAAGACCGATTTTTTAAAACGAAAAATCGGGATGACAGGATTTGAACCTGCGACCCCCACGTCCCGAACGTGGTGCGCTACCAAACTGCGCTACATCCCGAAAATATGCTTAAAATTTTGAAACTAGCATACTTACATGATTTGAGCTATAGGATTTCTGCTGTATTCGAAAATTCATGTAATTAATTGTTTTTGCTGAGTTTAAAAATACACTGGTTTTATTTTATAATAAAAAATTTTAATTGCATAGGATTTTTATGTTATAATCTTCTGCATATGATTTATGGTGAATTATGTTATTGAAAGATGTATTACTTGATATTGGCGAATTTTGTTATGAGAATAAATCATTGCAATATTTGCCATACATTTTAGTTATTTTAGTTGAATTGGAAAGATTTAAAAATGTGAATGAAAGCATACCGTTTGAAGTTTTTTGTTTTTTGGTTGTTTTGTTTGGTGTTTTTATTCGTTCTTATACCATTGGTTTTTTTCCTAGAAAAGTTATACCTAATACTTTAATTACAAATGGTATGTATTCGGTTGTACGTAACCCTTTATATTTAGGTAATTTTTTTATTTTTTTTGGTATTACTTTATTGAGTCAGAGCTGCGAAATTATTATTGCAAATTCTTTGTTTATGATAATTTTTTATTTGCTTATTATTTTAAAAGAAGAAAATGATATGGTTTTAGAATTTAAAAATGATTATCTTAATTGGGTAGATCGTGTTAATTGTATAATACCTTCATTTAAAAATTACGTTAAGTCTGATGTTAGGTTTTCATTCAAAAATGTTATATCACACGAACATGATATTTGGTTTTTAATTGTTGTGTGTTTTGTCGGACTTGAGATAATTAGAGGTTATTTTGAGGTAAATAAGTTTTTTTTAGTTTCAATTTGGGCAATCTTGTTATCTGCTGCTTTTGTTTTTTGGATTGTGTGTAAGATTTTAAAATTTACGAAATATTTAAATTAAATATTTTCACCCATTTTGTATGCTTCTTTCAAATAGTTTGGATGTTCTTTTGCTTCTGATGGATATGTAAGTGATGTTGCTTTGAGAATTCCTTTTAGTTTTGTTTTAGTTAAACAACTTGTCCATCCATTTAGTTCTGTTATTATTCCGTTAAAGGCGGAATTGTTATTGTCTGCTGCTGTAGCAATTAAATAAATGTCTTGAAAATCATATTTGCTTACAAATAGTGGATTGAGTCTATCAATTAGTGTTTTCATTTGACCTGACATTGAATAGTAGTATATAGGTGTTGCCCAAACAATTACATTTGAATTTTTAATTTTCTCAAAAATTTCTTGTGCATCATCGTTTATTGAGCATTTTTTATTAACTTGACAAGATAAACATCCTTTACAGAAGGAGATATTTTTTTCTTTGATGCATATTTTTTCTACGCTATGACCTTTACTTTTGGCTCCTTTTATAAATTCATCTGCTAAAATATCAGAGTTTGAATTTTTTCTCATGCTTGTGGAAATTACAAGAACTTTCTTTATCATTATTTTTCTCCTGTCTGTATATATTTTATAATTTTTGCGGGGTTTCCTGCAACTATAGTATTTTTTTCAACATTTTTTGTAACTACTGAACCTGCTGCTACTATTGCTCCTTCATTAATTGTAACACCGGGTAATATTGTTGAATTTGAACCAATCCATACATGATCTTTTATAATTACTGATTTTGGAAGGATTGAAGCTCTTTCATTAGGGTTTTGATTGTGGTTTAGAGTTGCTATTACTACGTTGTGTCCTATTAATACATTGTTTTTTATTGTAATCTTTCCTTGATCTTGAAAATGGCAACATGAATTTATAAAAACATTTCTTCCTATAGTTATATTTTTTCCACAGTCAGTATAAAAAGGTGGAAATAGGCAGAAAGTTTTGTCTATTGGTTTATTTATCAACCTAAAAAATAATTTTTGAACTTTTTTTGGGTTGTTATAGCTATTATTTAATTTGCAGGTAATTCTCATCGCATCATTTGCTAATTTTGTCATGTATTGGTGAATTTCTGTGCCTGCTTTTATTTCTTTTTGTTTTTTCATATAATTTAGAAATTCTTTTAAATTCATTAATTTTCCTTTTGATATTCTTCATCTGTAACGTTTTCGTACCAAATTGCAGTATTGTTAGGTATATTAGTTTCTATTGATATATGTGCAAAACTTTCTGTGTCTGATGCTCCATGCCAGTGGATTACTTCAGGTTTTATCTTAACTACATCTCCTTGTTGCAATATTTGGATTTTTTTGCCTTTTTCCTGATATTTCACCTTTTTTAAATGGTTGAAGCATTTTTTTCTCTTTAAATTCATTTTATATTCTTTTTGCAACATTGATTTGTTTGTTAGTATTAAATGATTTTTGTTATTTATATAGTTTATTATTTACCATGCTTAATTAAATAGCAAATACTTATATAGTATACATTTATATTCTTGACAGGCATATAATTTGTTATTAAAATTTTTTTATGGATATTCGTGTTTTAAAATATTTTGTGGCGATTGTTCAAAGCGAAAGTATAATTGATGCATCAAGTGCTTTGCATATTACTCAGCCTACTTTGTCCCGACAAATTATGGAGCTTGAAAAAGAATTAAATACAAAATTATTTGTCAGGGGTAAAAGAAATAAAAAAATTGTCTTGACAGATGACGGAAAGCTTTTATACAACAGGGCTTGCGATTTAATTGAATTATTTAATAAAGTTGAATTAGAGTTTATTTTGGATAAAAGTTGTTTTTTAGGTGATATTCATATTGGTTGCGGCGAAACACAGGTTATAAGTTATGCTGCAAAAACTATAGTGGTTTTATCTAAAAAATATCCAAACATTAAGTATCATTTGCATAGTGGTAATGGTGAGGATGTTTCTGAAAGATTAAGAAAGGGATTATTGGATTTTGGTTTTTTTATAGAACCCTTTGATAAAGGGGAATATAATTTTATTGAGTTGCCAAAAAAAGATATTTGGGGTCTTTTAGTTAAAGGTAGTTCAAATCTAGCCAAGAAAGATTTTATTGAAGCAAGGGATTTACTTGACATTCCTTTAATTTCTTCGCGTCAGTTTTTAGTTAAAAATTTGATTTCAGGTTGGCTTGGATATGATTATGACAAATTAAATATTGTTGGTACTTACAATTTATTATACAATGCATCAATTTTGGTTGAAGAAGGTTTCGGCAATGCCTTGTGTTTGGGTGGTGTAGTTAACACGAACGGGAGAAATTTGTGTTTTATTCCTTTGAAGCCGGAATTAAAAGTTGGCGTTATATTGGCATGGAAGAAAAACACGTCGTTGTCAAAGTGTGCTAGAGTTTTTTTGCTTGAGTTTCAAAAGCAGTTATTATAATCTAAAACCAATATTTCTAAACTAAAAGCCCCTTTTGGGGCTAAAATAGGAGGAAGTGGGATTCGAACAAATATTTTTGCTTTTTGTAATCTCAAATTTTATCCCGTAACCCCCAGCATTGTTTAATCTTGAAAGTCTGTTCTTTTGGTAGCTTTTAATAATTTTTAGGGACTATTTGTAAAATTAGTCCCTTT
>CALUWK010000059.1 GCA_944324475.1 Candidatus Gastranaerophilales bacterium | reverse complement strand
AAACAAATAATTAAATTTGAAGTTTTAGACCAAGGAAAAACAGCAAGTAAAAGTAATAAAATAAAAAACCCTAATGTTCAAAAAATAGCTATATATCAACCTTTTGAAGAATTATTTGGGCTTGTTGCGCTAACAAATGCCGAAAAGGTCATTTTAGATAGAGTAGAAAAGAAATCTGATGAACAGCAAAAATTAATGAGCGAAGAAGAACTTGCAAAATATAGAGCCTCAAATGAGTTAAGAGCATTAATCGGAAAAATTCCAAATCTATCAGTTTTCATTGATGAAGTTCATCATGCAACAAGCGATAGTATTAAATTAAGAACTGTTGTAACTGATTGGGGGCAGAATAAAACACTAAATTCTGTTGTAGGGTTTTCTGGAACACCATATCTTGAAAAAGCGGATAGTGTAGTCATTTCAAATGAACTAAAAACTCAAAATAAAGAGATTACAAATGTTGTATATTATTATTCGTTAGTTGATGGGGTTGGAAACTTCCTGAAAAAACCTGTTGTTAAAATTTCTGATACTACTGATAGATTATCTATAGTTGAAAACGGTCTTGTTGAATTTTTTAATGCCTATAAAGATACAGTCTATTCGGATGGAACAAAAGCGAAAATTGGTATATATTGTGGACTTATTGAAAATCTTGAAGAACAGATATATCCTTTATGTTGTAATATAGCTTTCAAATATGGGTTCAATCCTGATGAAATAATCTTAAAATTTCATAAGGGTAATAAAAAATATCCAGAGCCGGTTGATTCTGATAAAGAATTTGCAATGCTAGATAGCGATATATCTAAGATTAGAATAGTTCTTCTTGCTCAAATCGGTAAAGAAGGTTGGGATTGCAGGAGTTTAACTGGAATTATTTTGTCTCAAGAAGGTGATTGTCCTACTAATATGGTATTGCAGACAAGTTGCAGATGTTTAAGACAAATTGATAAAATAAATGAGGAAACAGCTCTTATTTATCTTAATAAATTTAATGCAGAAAAGTTGCGACTGCAACTTAAAAAACAACATCATATAGGTCTTCAAGAGTTCCAAAACGGCAGAAAAAAAGAACCAGACCTGTTAAATCGTTATAACAGGATGGATAAACAAAAAGTTCCTCCTATAGATTTTTACCAAATGAAAGTTGAGTACAGTACTGTTATAGTTGAAAAATCTGACCCGAGTAAAATCATTAATGCTATAGATAATGAAGCAAGAATTGAAATGATAATGGAACAGGATTTTGTGACTGGTGAAATCGTTAGTTATGACCCAAATACAAGTGAAAGAGGCGATATTGTGGCAAACTTCAATATCTGGCTTCATTCTATTATAAAAGGAAGTTACAATACACTTTCATACAGCATATTAAAACAATATGAATCTGAACTTAAGCAAATTTTTGATAAAATTACTTATGTAAAAGGTGGAATAAAATATTTTTCTTCAAAGTTCAATACGCAAAATATAGAAGCAAACATAAGAAAAGTATTTGCAGATGTAAGAGATATCCAAACAAAAGAAGAATTGATTAAAAAAAGCGCAAGTCTTCTTATTGTGGAAAAATTAACAAGCCCTATTGAAACATTTAATAAAGAACGTTTTACACCAAATTCTGATGTGGTAGAGACAATAATAAAAGATGACAGTGCAAAACCCCTAACAGATGAAGAACATAAAATTGTTGAAATGTTAAAAAAATCGGGTAACATAGAAATGGCAAAAACGCTTGAAAATAAAGCGGTTATTACCCATCCTGAAAAAGATAAAACGTATCACTATTTGCCTTATAAAACTGATAGCTCTTTTGAAATTTCGTATCTTAATAAATTACTGGCTCTAAAAGCCTTTAATGATAATAATCTTGAAGTTTACTACAACGGTGATGAAACTTTAACCGATTTTACTCTTAAAACATATAAAAAGGGTACTAACGGCTGGAAATATATAGGTAAGTACACTCCTGATTTTCTTGTTATTAAAAGAAATAATGATGAAATTGATAAAGTTATGATAGTTGAAACAAAGGGAAATGCTTTTGCTGATAAATTTAAAGATAAAAAAGAATTTATGAAGGAATTTGTTAGACAAAATAACGAAAAATTCAAATATAATCGATTTGATTTTCTATACCTACAAGATGATTGGTCAAGTGAGAAAATTATATTTGAAACAAAAAAACACATTGAAGAATTTTTTAAAGGAGTCTATTAATGGCAACAAGATATATACCATACTTTCCTGAACCGATAGAAGGACAAGCAATACTAAATAATTTTACGCGCACACTAAAATATTATGGTAACGATAAAGTTAAAGAAAAATTAAAAAGAGGCATGCCGTTATACGAAGTTGAAACGGTTGAGCGTGTCGGCGAAAACCCTGATAACAATATGGTTATAAGAGGGGAATGTATTTCTGCCTGTGCTTATTTAAAGGATAAAGGGATTAGTGTTGACCTTGTATATATAGACCCTCCTTTTGCATCAGGTGCAGATTATGCTAAAAAAGTTTATCTAAGGCGTAATCCTAAAGTGGCTGAAGCTATTTTAAAAGCCGAAGAAGAAATTGAAATGAATGAGGATTTCAAGGCTTTTGAAGAAAAAATGTATGGCGATGTTTGGAATAAAGAAGATTACTTGAATTGGATGTATGAAAACCTGCTTGCAATAAAAAGTGTAATGTCTGAAACAGCTTCAATATATGTGCACCTTGATTGGCACATAGGTCATTATGTAAAAATTCTTATGGATGAGATTTTTGGTGAGGACAAGTTTAGAAATGAAATTATATGGCATTATCAAACATACCAAGGACAAACAAAAAAATATTTTCCTAGAAAGCATGATGCTATATTTTTATATACAAAGTCAGAAGAATATTCATTTAATTTACTTAAGGATGATGATCCGAGCCAAACTATAGATGCTGGAAGATGGTCTCAATATTTAAATGAAAATAATGAAATAACTGGAGCTAATTATCCTAAAACAGATTCGAGATTTGATGGATATTACAATAAATATGTAAAAGAGAATAATGGGAAACTTCCTGGACCTAATGACGTTATTTTAAAAATTGAAGGAAATACCATTGATAGTGTATGGGATATAAAAGCTGTTGATCCTAAAAATAAAAATGAAAAAGTTGACTATTCAACACAAAAGCCTGAAGCATTATTAGAACGCATAGTAAAAGCAAGTTCTAATGAAAATATGATTGTAGCAGATTTCTTTGGTGGTAGTGGAGTTGCTGCAGCTGTTGCAAACAAACTCAATCGAAGATTTATCCATTGCGATATAGGAATAAATAGTATTCAAACAACAAGAGATAGACTTGTTGCTGATAATGCTCATTTTGATATTCTTGAAATTAAAGATGGAGTATCTTTATATCGTAATCCTGTTCAAACAATGGATAAAATGAAAAGTTTAATTAAAGGTTTAAGAAAGGAAGATTCATTGGATGAATTCTGGGAAGGAGCTATTCAAGACAGTAAAGAAGGGTTGATTCCTGTACATGTACCTAATTTAATGGATAGTTCTACAAAATTATTAGATAAAGCATTAATGGTTGATATAATAAGAAAAGCAATTCCTGATTTACCGGATGATGTAAAGAAAGTAATTGTATATTATATCGACATAACCTCAATAGATGAAATTCAACAAGTAATAAAAGATGATGAT
>CALUWK010000058.1 GCA_944324475.1 Candidatus Gastranaerophilales bacterium | reverse complement strand
ATTTGTACCACCAATATCAACACCAATTCTATATTTTTTCATTTTCCTCTCCTTAAAAAGTCATTATATGAAGATTTTATCATAAAAAAATTAAATATTATCTTCTAAATATTTTGTTATATTTATATTTAATTCTTTTATATTTTGTTTTTTTGAATTGAACTTAATTTTTGTGTTTGATGATATGATTATTAAGTTTGTTATATCTAAGACGTTTTCTTCTATATTAAAGAATACTTTGTAAAAAATTCTATTTGAAGTACGTCCGCTAAAAAGTTTAACATCTTCGAATGTATTTTTATAATTTTCAATTAAATTTAATACAAATTTGTTTTTTTTATTAAAAATATCACAACTCGATGGCATATTAGAAACAAATATCCCTTTTTTTGTTAAATGATTTTTGATTAAGGATAAATATTCATCTGTAGTAAATCTCTCATCTATACCGTCATTTCCTGCTACATCAACAACAATTAAATCGTACTTTCTTTTGTTTTCTTTTAAGTGTATAATGGCGTCTTGTAAGTAAAAATTATAGTTTTTATGAGGTTTAAAATTAAAATATTTTTCCGCTATAGGAAAAATGTATTCTTCAATATCGACTATATCAATTTTTTTTAAATTTTTAAAAAGTTTTGTATATTGTTTTAGAATAATTCCCGTTCCAAGACCAACAAAAAGAATTGTTTTTATGTTTGGATTTATTAAATATGGAATCAAAAAGTAGTTTATATAAGGTAAATTGCCATTATAAAATTTACTTTTTATATAACCTGCTTGATATGTGTCTTTATACTTGATAAATCGTCCATAGGTGTTTTCAACAACTTGAATTGAATGAAAGTTCGATTTTATTTTAAATAATATTTTTTCTTTTATTTCAATTTTGTTGAATTTTTCTATAAGATTTTTTTTGGGTTTGTGAATTGCAAGGTCTTCCGGAATGATTGTCATAAAGTAAAATTATCACAATTATATTCTTATAACAAGCATTTTTGTATCTTCTTTTGCTGTTATGCTATGTTTTTCATCTGCTTTAAAGAAAAAAATTTCGTCTTTTTCAATTTCAAAAATTTGTTTTATTTCTTTATTTAAGTGAAATTCAATTTCTCCTTCAATTATATATATAAAAGCATCTGTCGGTGAAATGTGTTCGTTCATTTTTTGATTTTTTTTAAGTGCAATCAAAAGCGCTAAACAGTCCCCGTTTTTGGATAATACTTTCGAATTAATGTGTTCATCGCAAAAATCAATAAGTTTTTTTATTTTGTCCTTTTTATATTCCATTTTTTCTCCTTTTTGTATATATTAATAAGGAGAATCAGAGATTTAAATTGCCGGATTGACCTAGTTTAATTTAGCAGTCCATTATACTTTCAAATTCTCTATAAGTGTTTAATGTTTGATTTTTTGCAGCTTCTGAATGTGCAAAAATGTTATTGTAATGACTTTCAAGGTCACCATATGCACTTTTATTGTCACTATTTATCATTTCAAAATGTGTGTTCGTTTTTTCATTTAGAGGAAAAATATCGTGCATTTGAATGTGAACAGGTAATTTTTTACCTGAATCTCTAAAAGCATGTAATGTATTTTTTAATCTTTGCAATCTTCTTTCATAAGACATTGAACCATTATCGTTGTCGTCGGATACGCAAGGGCCTGCTGCATAATTTGGGTTCCATTCTTGTTTATCGTATTCATGCATTAAATTGTCAAAATAATCGGCTAATCCCCAATCTGTTCCTGCCGTATATCCTAAATTCTCATATCTTGGATTAAGGTCTGCTTTTTCTGCAACGAACGATATGTCATTTCTTCCGGATCTTGCCCTTATTTGCTGAGTTATATATTGCATTTTTTTATAGTCGGGAACTGTACCTACTCCGCAGTAATGCTCCATTTCGAAATTATCAACGTGTTTTCCGCTATCAAAAAAAATGCAATCAAACCCCATATTAATGGCGTCAACACAGGCGTCTATATATATATTTTCATCATATTGCCAACTGAAAGGTCTACTCTGGATAGATATTTGGCCTTCTGAAATCGGCATTCTAAAACCCGTTTTAAGACCCCTAAAGTGTGCTAAATCATTAAAAGCTTTAACAAGTTCGTCATCTCCCATTTTTTCGCCATTCCTTTCAAGTAAAGGAGATGTTAAATTTTTTGAAATTCCTGCTTGTAAATCTACGCAATAAAGACTTTCGGATCCTGTATATCCGTCGTTGTAACTTCCATATGTAGGGTAAAGTTGAGATAATATTATACATGTTGGAATATTTTTTGTTGATGGTGGTATTGCTGGCAAAATTTTTATTGTGTTCAAAAGTCCTTCTGACTTTTTGTTTCCTTCAATTTTTGCAAGCAGTCTTGGGTTTAATTCAATGTAGTTAGCTATTCTGCCCCAGTTGTCTCCATAATTTGGGCTAAGTATGTAACTTGGAATTTCATAGGTGTTATTTAATGTGCAAATTCCTTGAATTGCCTGCTCGGGAGTTCTTTTAAGAAGTTGATATGGAGGAATGGTACTCCAGGTTTTTTGTCCGATACTTGTATCTACTCTCCATGCTGAATTATATATATCTTCATCTCTGTATATTTTATTTCTTCCAGTAACTATCCAAAAAAGTTTCTTTGCAGGCTGTTTGTCTCCTAAATATCCTTTGAATGAAATATTGATTTTGTTATATAAGGCGAGGGACTCTAGTTCTTTTTGGTTTAAATTTTCATTTTTATTTTTACTGTTGCTATGTTTACTTTTTTGTTTTTTTGTATAATTTTTGCGCCAAATTAAGGGGGTGGTTCCCTTTATTTTAGTTACGTTCATATTTTATTACATCCTAACAACTTAAACTAATGTTTTTATTTTATATCTTTATTGCTAATTAAGCAACTTTTCTGTTTAATTTTAACGTATTTTATATTTCTTTAAAAACATTGATATAATGATGTTTTTATGTTTTTATTGCTATAGAGGGTTAGAAGGAGATTAATATGAAAAAGATTTTAATGTCATTGGTTGTCATGGTCGTCTTTTCTTTTATTGTAAGTGCCACAGCTTATGATGCCGCTTCAAGAGTCGAGATTATTGCTAATGATTTGTTGACAAAAAATAGTATTCCGGTTTCAAATATTAAATTTGAAGTTACGGATAAGACTGTCGATAATTCCACTTTTGCGGACGATAGAGTTGTGAGTGTTTCAAAAGCTGATTTGGCGTATGCTGGAAATGATAATGAAGTTGCTGCAGTTGTAGCTAATGAATTAGGTCATATTATAACCGGACATGCTTCAAAAGATAGTCTTGTTTCTTCCATAACAGGCACATCAACTACTCAAACATTGGCAGGTGAATTAATTAGTAATTATAAGTTTACTAAAGAAGAAAAAGAAGCTGATGTTGTTGCTGTTAATTTGATGGCAAATGCGGGCTATAATCCCCTTGCTGCTATTGTTGTTTTAACAAAACAAACTTCAACGTATTGGGATGCTCTCAAAGCCCAACCTGCTAACGCAGAAAGAGCTATGAATATTTATGATTATGCTAATTATGCTTATCCAAATTCCGTTAAATCAGGTTATTCTTGTATAGAATATAAGAATTTTTTAGCTTATGCAAATGAAGTTGTGGAAAAGAGAAATGCAGATCCTAAAGCACAAGAGAAATTAGAAAAAGAATTGCAAAAATATAGAAAAAATAGTGTTTCTCAAATCTCAAAATTTAGAACAAGAGGCGGACTTTCTTTCTGGGATATAATTCTTGGAATTTTTAAAGGTCAATGATTTGTAGAAAGTTGGTTCGTAGATGGCCACTCTGCCGAGAAAAAGTTGCCCCAATGGGCAAGTTTTTCGAGAGGTAAGAACCGGAGGTTCGGCTCCGG
>CALUWK010000057.1 GCA_944324475.1 Candidatus Gastranaerophilales bacterium | reverse complement strand
AATAAGACTCTGCATCCTAATCCGTAACGCTCGAAATCTCGCTAACGGCTTAGTAAAATCCTGTCATCCCGATTTTTTCAAAATTTAAAAATTTAAGAATTAATTATCGTATTCACCTGTCCCAATATATAATGAGCAATTTCAAGCTTATTACAAGAAATGTCGATAATTTCTTTATCTTTTGTATAAATTCTAACAAATCCCTTAGAGCCGTTTTTTTCAAGACATATATCTTCAATACTATTAAAAGAAATAGTAACATAATTAAAATTTAAAAATGAATTTAAATTTGCACAATAAACTATCCTATCTCTTGAAAAATCAATAATTAATTTTGTATTAGAAGTAATATTAATCAATTTATCAAATTTATAATCAAAACTATTCGCTATTTTTCTTAAATTAAAACCTATTACAAAATCTTCAAATTCCTTTATAAACTCATTAGATGCAGGAAAAACAATACTTGAATCATCATTTTGAATAAAACACAATTTATTTTCTTTATATAAAACATCCTGCAAATTATTCAAAAGAATAGATTGCAAAGAACTTACTCCATTTGAAATATAAATAATCCTGCTGTAATCATCATAATAAATTAAATTTTCAGACATCTCTGCAGTTCTTTGTTTGATGTTTTGATACAGTGATTGAAATAACTCTTGTAAAAATATATTGTCATATACAATTAATTGTTTTCTTTCACCAAAAAAATCCACCTCAAAATAATTATACTTTGTGTCAATAGTAAAATAATTTTTAAGCAAATTTAATTTATTTATACAAAATTCTTCTTTTGTCTTAAAATATGCAAAAATACTATTTGATGGACTATATGCCCAAACATACGTATTTTCAAAATCACTTGTAGATGTAATCGAAAAATTACATTGTAAAAATTTATCCTTTATTCTTTTAACATTAGCAACTTTATATATAGAGTAAATAAATTCTTTTACTTCCTTGCTTTTTGAATGAACCAAAAAAGTCTTTTTTTCACCTTTATGAACATAATCAACCTTAAAGGCCTTTGAAGATATTTGACTTATACCCGTTAAAAATTGAAGCGCAATCTCCTCATAATTATATTTCAATGACTTTGAATTAAAATTTTGAATAATTGCCAATCTTGTTAAGCTTTTATTTACAGAAAGGAAAAAATGAGTATCAATCATAACAATTTTCTTTGGATAAAAAGCTTTTCTATCCAATATATCTTGCAATAGCTCAATATATTCATTCTTTGAATTTTTTTTAGTTTTAAATAAAATCAAAAAAAGAACAATTATAGCTAGAACAAATAATATTAAAAAAATAACCGAGAAAAATAAAATCATTTATCGCAATAACTCTCTTTAAGGGACCAACACTGCCTTATAAGGTAAAAATTATCAATCAAATTTAAGCATTTTTCAATATAATTTTTACTTTTTAATTGATTAATAAGCAACTGACCGCATGAAAGCAATTCATCTTTTATTTGAACATCATTCAAAATTTTAATTTTTTCCACAATATCACTTTCATCCAAAGGATTAAAATATAACGCTGCTTTTTTCAACTGTTTATTATATCCAAGATGATTTGAAATTAAAACAGGACAATTAAAATACAAAGCTTCAAGTGCACTAATGCTATCGGGCCCTGCTAAACAAGGATAGACTAACGCATAAGCATTTTTATACAATGCTGCCAGTTCTCTTTGATTAACATAATCAAGAAAAATAACATCATCACACAAATCAAGATTTTTAACCGTTTTTAGTAAATAATTTTTATTACCTTTATCAAATCCTGAGAAAACTACCTTTAAATTAATATTCAATTCTCTCATAATCTGAGCTGCCAAAATCAATCTTATATGATTTTTATGAGACCAAAACTGTGCAGGATAAAATATATAACTATTTTTTGTAAGCCCATTATTTTTTAAAACAAAGTCATCTTCATTAATATTTTTCACCCAACTCGGACAAGGTAAGTCCATTGTTATAATCTTTTCATCTATTACATTATACAATGTTTTGATATCATTTTTTGCTACATCATTACATGTAATTATATGTGAAGCAGAAGCTAAAAATAAATTAAGTCTCTTTTCCTTTTTTTCAAAAATTCTATTTGAATTAAACTCCGGAAAATGAGGCAAAATTCTATGTGCAACATCTCTGATAATTGCAAAATATGGGGTTTCAATATGTTCATACAAATAAGGTTTTAAAAAAAACATAACATTAACATTGTCTTTTTTTAATCTATAATTCAAAGAACAAATAGGTTTTTTATAATTTTTAATATAGAAAGGATAAAAAGAAACTTCAGGCTTTTTAAAATATTTTAAACAAACAAATTTGGCATTTTCTTGATTTTTAAAAATATTCTTTTTGCCGAAATAATAAAAAACAAAATTATGAGATGTTCTCTGGGACAATAATTCATCTACAAAAGAAAGCTCAAAAGTTAAATCTCCTTGAGATTCTGGCTTTTTTATATCTCCTAAATAAATTCCTATTTTCAAAATCTTCTCCAAATTACTACTAAAAAAGACGGTAGACAACAAAAATAAATAGTCTCAACCGTCTTAATCCTTTTTAAATAAATAAACTAAGCTTTCGTAAACTTTCCTGCTTTAATACAAGATGTACACACAGACATCCTCTTAACAGCACCATTCGCAAGTCTTACTTTAACTGATTGCAAATTAGGGAGTTGTCTGTGCACATTTTGTTTATGAGAAAACGAAATCTTAGCTGCTTTTAAAGATCCTTTTCCACAGATTTCGCAATATGTTGACATTCCTACATCCTTTCTGAAGTATCAATATATTAATAATATTTAATAAATAAAAAAAATCAAGTAGTCACAATTAATTTGATAAAAAAATTAACTTTTGATATATTATATATTTATGAAAATTTTAGTAGGTGTTTCTGGCGGTGTAGACAGTGCTGTTGCATTGCATATATTAAAATCAAAAGGCTATAGTGTCATTGGCGCAATGATGAAAATATATGACGGTGAAATTAAAACCATAGCCAACTCGTGTTATGGAACTGACAAGAAAAAAGAAATACAAGATGCTATAAATAACTGTAATCATTGTAAATGCGAATTTCATTTAATAGATTTATCCAAAGAATATGATAAAATTGTATTTCAAGAATTTAAAAAACAATATTTAGATGGATTAACGCCAAATCCATGTGTAATTTGCAACAAATACATTAAATTTGGTCTTTTTCCTTATATGGCAAAAAAAATTGGAATAGATTACGATAAATTTGCAACAGGTCACTACGCAAGAAATGAATTTAACGAAAACACAGGAAGATTTGAATTAAAAAAAGGAAAAAATCCTAAAAAAGATCAAACATATTTTTTATACAAACTTTCTCAAAATGAACTAAAAAACATAATATTCCCCTTAGGAGAGATGGAAAAAGAAGAAGTTAGAAATTATGCTATAAAACATAATATCCCTGTTGCTCAAAAAACAGATAGCCAGGATTTTTATAAAGGAGATTTTAAAGATTTATTTAATGTCGAAGATAATAAAGGTGAAATAATTGATATATACGGCAATATTCTTGGATACCATGATGGAATTTTTAACTACACAATAGGACAAAGAAAAGGGCTTAAAATAGCATATTCAGAACCATTATACGTTGTTGACATTAATAAAATAAAAAATCAAATAATTGTAGGATGCAAAAAAGATACTTATAAAAAAGGTCTAATAGCGAATAATGTTAACTGGATTTCAATCAACAATCCAAACAAACCATTTGAAGCAACGGCAAAAATAAGGTCTGCATCAAATCCTACAAATGTTACAGTATACCCTCAAGGAGAAAAAATAAAAGTGGAATTCAAAGAAAAAATTAGCGCAATAGCTCCTTCACAAGCAATAGTACTATATGATGGTGATATTGTAATAGGTGGAGGAACAATAAGTAGCTCATTTTAAAAAAAGGGGACAATGTTGGAGCATTGTCCCTAACCAAAACACAAAAAATAATATGAAATTTTTTGTAATTATTTGGAGTGTGATTTATTTATAGCCGTGGATTATAAATAAACCACTGGAATTAGATTTTTTTTCTTTTTGTTTTTCTCCTTTCTATTTT
>CALUWK010000056.1 GCA_944324475.1 Candidatus Gastranaerophilales bacterium | reverse complement strand
GGGATTCGAACCCACGGAACACTCGCATGTTCGACGGTTTTCAAGACCGCTCCGATCAACCACTCCGGCATTCCTCCAAAGTTACAAGTTAATATTATCAAAAAGAAAATATTAAGTAAAGAACTTTTTACATGTTTTATTTAGATATCGGTGAATTTAGAGCTTTTACAACCTTGTCTGTAATATCTATTCCACCATGAAAAACAACAGTTTTTTCAACTACTATATCTATTTTATTGCTTATAGCAATTTGTTTGATTGCATTTTTAATTGCATTGTCAATTTCTGCTTCCTTTTTTTCTTTTAATTTTAAATAAGCATCCTGTTTTTTAGCAAGTTCTTTTGCTGTTGCTTCTTCAAAATTCTTTCTTTCTAGAGGTGTTGTCAGTTTTTTATATTCTCTTTCTTTATCAAGTCCATATCTTTGAATTTCGGCATATTTGTCTGATATCTCATTGCTTACGGATTGAACTTTTGAATAATTAGCAATGATTTTATCAAAATCAACAACTCCGATTATTTCAGCATTCGCTGTATTGAATAAAGCAAAAAATGCAAACATTGCTGTCAGATAAAATAACTTTTTCATATATTCTCCTTTTCTTAATAAAAAAATTATATCATATTTGTTTTTTATTTAGTATAATTTTTTATATATCGGAGAAAAATTATAGTTAAAATGAGTAGAGATTATCAAAAAAGAAGTCCGAAAGAATACAATATTTTTAGGGGTATTTTGCAGTGGATTACATGTACTTTGGTTTATGGTACTTATTTTAGAATTGCTTTTAATCTAAAAATTGAAGGCAGGGAAAATGTTCCGAAAAAAGGCTTTTTTATTGTTGCATCAAATCACACAAGTGCTATTGATCCTTTTTTAATTATTTATGCACTTCAAAGAAATGTCGCTTATATGGCAAAAGTTGAGTTGTTTAAATATAAGGTTGCAAGATTTTTTTTGGATATTTTGGGAGCATTTGCGGTTGATAGATCAAAATTATCGGTATCAACAATAAAAACAGTTCTTGGATTAAAGCAGACCAATTGGTGTCTCGGAATTTTTCCTCAAGGAACAAGAGAAACAGATGGTAATTTGGATAATATTAACAAAGGGTTTGCAAGTTTTGCCAAGACTCTTAAGTGTGATATATTGCCTGTTGCAATTACTGGAATGACAAAAGACCAAAGAAAAATATTTAGAAGTCAAATGAAAGTAAAAATAGGAAAACCAATACCATACAACGATAATATTAACGAAATGATTTCGGTGTGGAGCAAAACTATAGTGGATTTATCGGAAGGAAAAAGATAAATGAATATTAAAAAAGTTAATTTTGCACAAAAAAAGGCAGGTGATTTTAATATCTTAACGAGACTTTATCAATATTATGCTTTATATATTTTGTTTCTTCCGTTTTTTGGGACTTTATTTTATAACTTTCATTTGAAACGTAATAAGGATATTGAAAATAAACCTTTTATAGTTGCTCCTAATCATATTTCTTACATGGATGTTTTTATTGTAAATTATGCTTTTGGTCGTCCTCTTGCGTATATGGCTAAGCAAGAATTATTTAAAACTGATACTTGGGGCCAAAGGTATATAACAAGAAATGTACTTCGTCTTGGAGGGTTCGCTGTTAATCGAGAAAAAGTTGGTATATCAACAATAAAAACTGCAAAAGAAGTGATAAAAGCTAAATATAATTTGTGTATATTTCCTCAAGGTGGAATTAAAAAGAATAGAGTTATTGAAAACATAAATCCTGGTTTTATATATTTTGCTAAGACAAATAAGGTTGATATTGTCCCTGTTGCAATTTGTGGTCTTGAAAAGTATAACTGGAAATTATTTAGAAAACAAGATGTTTATATAACAGTTGGCGAGCCTATTTCATATATGTTATCTGATGAAGAAATTATAAAAGAGTGGTCTTATCAGATATCTAAAGCTACTGGTTACGAGAATAAAATGGTTTAGCAATTTTTTTTTATTTTATGTTTTATAGATTTGTCTAAGTTTAACTTATAGGTTATATTTTGTCTTTTAATAATATTTCATATAGTTTTATTACAAAAGCAGTTAATGTTGTGCAAAATCCTGCACTTCCTATCGGGACACTTATAGAAGAAATTCCTTGTGATATCGGACGCTCTTATGAAGGTTATAAGCGCGGTGGAGTCATTGAAGGTACTGAAAAATTTAGAAAAGAAGTTATGGCTGCTATAGTTTGGTTGTTTGGTATGCCTGCTTTTAGATTTTTGGGAGATAAATTTTTTGAATTTGTATTAAAAATTCCTATGAATATTGATTACTCAAATCCTAAAGAAGGTAACGATGCTATAAAAAATTCTGTTGAATTTTTAAAAAGTAATACTGAAAGTATTTCAAATACTGATGTTAGCGAATTAAAGAATGTTAGTTCGAAAATTAAAGATAATTTAAAAAAAATGAGTTTAGATGAAGCTATAAAAAAAATATCTTTTGCAAAAAAAATTACTTCTATTTCTGCGTTAGTATTGAATTGTGTTTTAATGGGTATTGTTTTACCTAAATTTAACCAGAAATTAACAAAAAAGAAGCTTGAAAAAATGAAAAGTCAACCTTTGCATCGGTTTGATGATTTTGAGACTTTTAAATCTAAAGTTAGTCAAGATAGTCGTAAAAAGAATGATAATTTATCTTTTAGAGGCGGTTTTGATAAGGTATTTAACGATATTAAAAAATACGGTCTTGCAGGATTTGTTACCTATAAAGTTGAGAATGATAATGTTTTTAGGCTTTGTTCAACCGATATTCCAATGACTGCAGGCAGAACTTTAACTTCAAGAACTTTTTTTGAAGGGTTTGAAAATTCATTTATGGATATCGCAAGTATGTTTTTTTATAATTTTTGTGCTTCTTTAATTCAAAATGGTTTCAGAAAGAAATTTAACATTCCTAATGTAAATCCTGCAAATATTGAAGCCATAAAAAGTTTATCTTCTGATGACATTAAATTTGCGATTGATAATATTTTTAATATTCCGTCAGATTCAAAAGAAAAATTAAGATTTTTATTTAAGAATAACTCTTTTGTGGATGAATTGTATAAACAGGCAACATATGGTAAATATGGAAAAATTAATAGATTTGTAAAAAATTCTGATATTAATTCTATAGATAATGAAGTAATTAAATTTTTGATGCAGGCTAAAGAGAAATGTTTTGAAAATGGTAGCATAAACCTTGATAAATTTAATAATTTTGCAAAGAAAGTTAATAAAAGTAATTCTAAGTATCTTGCTTTCGGATTGGGTGCGTCTATATTCGGTTTATCTGTTTTAGTTCCTAAATTAACATTTTGGATTACACGAAAATTGACTGGAAGAAATGAATTTACTGGGCTTGCTGATTATAGTGATTTGAGAAATAAAAAAACATAATGTAAACAAAAATTAAAATTGTATATACTAAAGAGCAATTTAAGTTAGTAAAAAAACTTTAACTATACATAAGGTATGTGTTAATAGTATTAGTAGTGGATTAGTATGGCTTTTTTAGAGCGCAAAAAAAATAACGTTAAGAATTATGCTAACAGTTTTATCAAGGATAATAATGAAATTGATAAAATTGGTTCGTTAAATAAAACCGTGTTTTTTCAAGATGAATTAGCTTTAAATTCTCCTGTTCGTTTTATTTCTCGTTATGTTAATGTTGCTGTCATAGAAAATGCTATAAAGAGTAATCTAAATATAGAATGTATGCTTAAATCAAATGGCCTTTCTTTGGAGTATAATTTAAGTAATGTTACTTCAATTACTTTGTCTCACTTAATTCCAACTGCAAACAGGGCTCAAAAATTATATCTTAAGATGGGACATTTAGAAAACGAGATAAATTATTTGCGCTTAACTCAAGCGGCACTTTTGCATGATATTGGCAAAGTTTTTATACCTTCTGAAATTTTGAATAAAAGTGGTAAATTGACATTGCGTGAAAGAGCAATAGTTGAATTGCACAATAAATTAAGTTATGAAATTTTAAAAACAACTGATTTGCATCCTAAGGTGGCCCAACTTGCACTTGAACATCATGATTATGAAAAAAATATTATAAGAAACCACGAAAATCAAGCTTTGACAATTTCAGATGTTTATAGCGCTCTGCGCGAGGCAAGACCATATAAAAAACCAATTAACGATCTTTATGCCAGAATTATTTTGTATGATATGGGTACACAAGGCAAATTCGATACAAGATATATAAGTTACGTATAACTAACATTCTAACTAACCGCTATTTAAAATTGTCTTTTAAAGACAATTTTTTTTGTGCAATTTTTTTATGTGCTTTGAAAATGTTAAAAATGGGGCGGGTAGTGGGGTTCGAACCCACGTATACCGGAACCACAATCCGGGGCCTTAACCACTTGGCGATACCCGCCATAAAAAAAGATACTAAATCGCTTTGTCATTATAAATTAAATATTTAAAAATTGCAAGAAAATCCCCAAAAATTTGTAAGGTCTTACAAATTTTTGCCAAAA
>CALUWK010000055.1 GCA_944324475.1 Candidatus Gastranaerophilales bacterium | reverse complement strand
ATAAAACTTTTATTGAAGTTCTAAAAACAATACAAAAACTTGCTCATCTTGAAAATGATGATCCAAAAGATAGAGAAGCTATTTTAAGACCAATAAGAAGATTATTAAACCACCAAAGTGAAAATGTAAGAAAAATAGCGCAAGAAACACTTGATAAACTAACAAATTAATAACGATATAAGGAGAGAAAAATGAAAGTAGATTTAAATATAAACAATTATTTTTATAAAAAAATAAAATACAAAAATACACAACAAATAAATATTCAATCACCCATAAAAAACGATAAATTGAATAATAAAATAAATCAGCTAAACTTTTATTCAAATAATTTAATTGCTTTTAGAGGAAATGAAATTCAACTTAAGAGCTTCAGAGAAACCACAACAAAACCTCAAGAAGATAAATTGGCAGAAATGCTAACTTTACAGGAGGGCAAAGATATTCCATCCTTAATATTATTGTATAGTGAAGATGACAAAAAAAGCGCTGAGCTTTTAAATAGAATAAGCACAAGAACAAATTCAAGAATTGTAGAATTAGAAACCGATAGTGATAATTATGCATCAGATACATATAAACTATTAAAAAAATCCAAAGAAAACTATTTAAATAATGGCCAAAGAACACTTATAGTAGTAAAGAATTCAGACTTTCTTCTTTCAGATTCAAAGATTAATTATGGAAATATTACTATGATGAAATCTTGGCTTGATAATTCCGCAAAAGAACCTGTTGATAATATGCAAAATGCTTATGGAGCAACTTTTATAATTCAAACAGATAATCCAAAAGCAATAAGCCCTGAATTACTACAAAAAGAAGGTTTTGGCGGAGTTATAGATGTTAAAATAAGTTCAGTGGAAGATATTAAGAATTTAATAAATTTAAGTATTGCCAATAGTGACTATTCAAGAGAAACTGAATTATTATCAGAAGAAGAACTCAACCAAATAGCTCAATACTTTACTCCCAATAAAATATCGGGCGGTTTTAGTGATAATAAAATTATTTTAATTGTTAATAGGGCAATATTTGACTGGCAAAATCAAAACAATAGCAGTTTTTATCAAGTATTAAATGAAAAAATTAATTCAAACAAAAGAGATATTGCTCCAAGAATTATCTCAAGATTTTTTGAATCAAGAAAATGGCTAGTTCAAAATGGATTAGCTGAAATGCCTGATTTTAAAAATATAAATCTTGATGTATTAAATGAAATTGAAGGAAATTGCTCCAAAAAGCCATTTGACAAAAACTCACAAGATGAATTATCACAAATAATCTCATCAAACACTGATTTTATTCAAAACGCCGATAATTACAATATCGAAAAATTAAGAAAAACAATAATTAAAGGTAAGAGCCTTGTTGATTTTTGGCTTGAAATTTCACAAGATGACATCATAAATCAAGGAAATCAAAGACTAAAAAACATGTGGTTTGAAGAGGTTTTACAAGATAAAACTAAAACTGGAAAATTAATCTCAAAAAGCTTGGATATATTACAAAAAGAAAATGGCGCTATTGAAATAACGAGAAAGGCATATACAGATATTATAGAAAACGATGAAACAATATCAAAAGAACAAAAAGCAATATTAATTCAACAGCAGGAAAGCAAACTATTTTTTGATATTATATCGCACAAAATAAACACTAATAGCCTTGCTCAAATTGAAGATAAAATATTATCAACAATAGAATTACTAGCTAAAGAAAAAGAGAGAGTTTCATTAAATGCTAAAGAAAATATTTTCGAACCTGCAAAAGATGTAATGATATTATCAAGTGAAGATTCTGATGATATTGCAATTGTAGATTATATTTTTCAATTACTCTCAAAAGCTTCACTTGATGAGGATGAAAATGGCAAAAACAATATAAAATTAACCTTGCAAAATTTAAGACAAGCAAAAGAAATAGGCGATATTGAACAATTAGAGTATTATTGGCAAAATTTAGTTGATATTGCAAAAAATTACTTTTTGAGTTCTGAATTAGATAATTTAACCAATAGAAACATTGAACTTCTAAATTCAATCAATCAAAAGAAAAATAATATTAACGATAAAACGATTATAAAAACTCTTGATAATCCATCATTATCTATTGAGCAAAAAGAATTTGTTGCAAGATACGCAAATAACGATAGTTTTAAATTAATGCTCAAAAATCCTAACATTGATATTACATCTGTTATTGAAGACTTAGTATTTTTTGAAGCAGGAAATGAGCAGTTGATTTTTAATTCTAATCTTGAATTTAGTGGTGAGATGTTTAATAAAATGATGAGTGATAAATTCAGACAAATTAATCAAGATGCTAGAGATATTACTATTCAAGGAAATAAAATAATTTCAAAATTGGATGAAATTAATTCATCAATTAATTCTCAAAGTGAATTAATTTCAGAATTTGCCAATAATTTTTCTGATTACGCAAATCAATCTTTATCTATCCAAGAAGCACAATTAAGTCAATTAATTGAAGCAAATAAAACGCTTAATTCTATTGATTTAAACACAAAAGAAATGAATTCATATCTAAAAGTAATTACAAGAACAAAACTTTTAGAACTTCAAAAAGATAAATATTTTAAAGATATTGTGCCGGAACTAACTCAATTATTACCTCAAGATGAGCAAATTGATATTCAAGATTTCTTATCCAAGATTGATGATTTAGCTAAAAGAGAAAAAAATGCACAAAGGAAGCAAAAATTAATAAAAGCTGGTATAATTATTGCAGCAACAGTTGCTGCAGGTGCAGGAATATATTATTTTGGCCCCGCGGTTGTAGCACATCTGTTTTCAAAAGTTGCTAATCCAATAAATGCTGCTTCTGCAATTTCCAGTGCTGCATCAAGTCTAAATATAGCAAGAAAAGTTGGAAGCAAAAATTTAACCGATAATATTCCTTTTGGGCATTACAGCAGCAATATAAAAATTTTACAAAATGAAATAAGTGATTTGGAGCGAAAAATTGAACATGTTAAAAATATGATAGATTTAGATCATTCAGATTCTTCACGCTGGATAAATAGACTTGATTATCTAATGAAAGAATTAGCTAAACATCGAAATCGGTTGCAAAAAGCACTTAATAAAATAAAATAAAATAATAACTTAGTAAGATTATAAATAACAAGGTGAAAACTATGAAAATAAACAAAATTGAAATTAAATATTTTAAAGGACAAGAAAGCAAAAGTGCTTTAACAACTAAAAACAATTTTCAAAAGCCGTACATCGCTATACCATATAGTAAAATTCCATATAAACAAGGAATTCAGTATTGGGCTGAAATAAATAAACCAAATAACGATGATTTTATAGATATAGAAACATCGGTTCTTAAAAACAATGTTTTATTGAACATTGATAAAAACTCTCCTGAAAACTCAATTGCACTTATAATACTTATAAAACCGATTCAAGAGCAAAATGTAAATCCTGCGGTTAAGATGCTGTATAAAAAAATGCTACGAAATTTAGATAATATTGATTCAAACAGCGATAACTTTGCAACTTTTTACTCTAAAAATGGAAAAACTATAGAAATTAGTATAAATTGGGATAAAAAAGATTTTTCAAGTATACTAAATAAATCCATGAAAGATTTTATTGGTTTAAATATAGATGAAAAAACATTAGAACAAGAAAAAGAACTTGCTCTACAAGATTTAGATTTAAATCAAGATAATTCTGTGTACAACGCTTTATATGGAATTAAAAATTATTCAAAAGAAGATATTAAAAACGTATCAATAGCTGATATCAAAAAATTCCATAATGAATTATTATCGAATTCGGCTGCATTATGCGCTATATCAATTCCTAAGGGCACAGATGAAACAACTATAGTTCAAATAAAAAATGATATAGGAAATCAAATACCAAATCAAAAACCATTTAATGACGACATTTTATCAAAAAGCCCGCTGCTAATAGAAAAAGAGGAGGTTTTTTACTTAGAGCCAAACCCTGAATTTGGTAAGCTTATTTCAAAAACATTTAATTTTCCAAATGGATTTAGCCTAAAAGACAAAGTTATTTCAGATTTAATCGGAGCAGCGTTAGAGGAAATAATATATGAAAATTATTCACAAAGCGCTAAAAGTTTAATTTGTTCACACAATACGGACTTTTTAAATAAACATTTTGCAACATATATTTTGACAGATAAGAATGCACAGATTAATAAAGATATGATAAATTCAGCAATTAAATTAATCACGGAAAAACCGCTTGATGACAAACTTTTTGAAAAAATTAAACAAAGAGTTTTAAAATCAAGAAAAGAAAATTTAAAAACTTCTATTTCAAGAGCAGAATTATTAGCTTATAAACCCACACAAAGTGCAACTAAAAATAATGAATTTTCTACTATTGTAAACTCAATTACATCAAAAGAACTCCAACAAAAAGCACAAATCTGCCTTAAATCACCCTTCTTAACAGAAATTCGTAATTAAATCAGATTAAAACATTAAAGAAGCGAGAGACTATGATAATACAAAATATTCAAAACATAAACTTTAAATCTCAAATGCTCGATATGTATATTCAAAAAAAACAACCAACAAAAACTTCATTGCAAAAAACGCAAAATATGCCAGTAGTTTCTGTTATTTATTTACCCCAAAAAACAGATTATAAAATTAACGCGCCAGAATTCAATGTTAAAACAGTTGAATTTTCAAATAATGCACAATTGCTACTAGATGAAAATTCCGCATTTAAAACTCCTACTTTTTCCGTAGAATTAACCACACCT
>CALUWK010000054.1 GCA_944324475.1 Candidatus Gastranaerophilales bacterium | reverse complement strand
AGCTTTTAAACAACATTTTAATTATATTTAAAAACTTTCCGGATAATTTATGAAATAAACATTTAATTTATCAGAATTACGCCTAAGATTTTGAATAATTGGTGTAATATTTCTAAGTTCCTCGTATTCTTGCTGCTTTTGACAGAAGTAATCAAGCACAACTGTTGTGTTGTAAATCCGCTCTGCTAATTTTTCTAACTTCCTAAAATCTTTTTGTTCAATCTTGTATTTCTTGCTTTTACTCATACGACCTCCTTTTTTAGGTGTCGTATTCATCACTTAAAATTAAAATGAAATCAAGTTTGTATTTTTGATACAATTAAAAAAATAGGAGTTTAAAATGGTTATAAGAACTGGTTCAGCAAGAAAGCCTTGGACAAATTACAAAACTTCAAATCACATCATTGCATATTTAGACATACTTGGTGCAAAAGATATGATATGCAACGATACTAATTTTGATTTTCTGAATCATTTAAATATGTTTATGGAAGATGCAATTGAAGAATCTGGAGGAGGAGTTTTTCCTAAAGAAGAAGATATTTATATAAAAATATTCTCTGACAATATTTTATTAGCGATAGAATCAAAAGAAAATGATGAAAATAAAGAGCAAAAAATTCAGAAATTATTTAATACTGTTGCAAATATATATAATGAAATTCTACGATATGGATATTTAATGCGTGGGGCAATTGTTGAAGGAGAGTTTTTCCATAACGATATTATTGTATATGGAAAAGGTCTTGTTGAAGCTGTTCAATTAGAAGAAAATATTGCAAAATATCCAAGAATACTTGTAAAAACAAAGGTTAATGAAGCTAATAGTTGCTATTACCTTGTGAAAGATAGTGACGATAAAATGTTTTTAAATATTTTTCATTTATGTGAAGGTTTGGATAATGTAATATTTAGAGTTAATATTTTAGGGCTTCTTAAAAAATACAAAAATAATGAAAAAATAAGAGAAAAAATAATGTGGATGATTAATTATTTCAATTCTTGGTTCACAAAATATGAATATAGAATTATGAATCAACAAAAAATTGCAGAGGAGGAAATTCAAGAAGCAATTTGTTAATTTTTATAGTTATAAATATGCTATAATTAACAAAAGGAGATGCTCATGCCTATCAAATTCCCAATAAAATACGGCAATCAGACTGTAACTAAAGAAATGTTTTTAGAAACATTGAATTATATTATTTGTTTTATTGAAAATCATTTTGATTGTAATTTAGAAATATACCGAAATGCATTATCAGTGTTTAAATCAATGATTAAAGCTGCAAATGGCATAAATGATAGAAGACCAGATAAAGAATTGTGCAAACAAGCTTTTGATGTTCTTGAACAAATAGAAAATTTTAATGCAGATGAGAAAACTAAAAGACAAAATAGAGAAAAATGTGCTTGGTGTAAACTTATGATCGAGAAATTTTATTAGTTCCATTTAGTACCAACTAATAGTTATCATATTCAAAATCATCACAAATATTTTTAATATTTTTCATATTCAAATTAAACTGAAAATTTCTAAAACCTATTAAGCTATTAGCAAATTCTGCGTTAGGGTTTGAATACAAATAAACTTTATATAAATCTTTTGGATTATCTATTTTCTTTTGAACATTTGCAGATAAATCAACGATAAACAACAATCCACTTAAATGTTTGGCAATAAAAGCCGTTGATAAGTCTGAATTATCGTCAAATACATCTTCTACTTTTGTTAATCTGCAAAAAACGCGTCTTGCTAATGCTCTAAAGAATTCTTCATTGCATATTAAATTATTATTCAAATTAAGCCCATTACAGACATAAGCTTTTATAAATCGTCCATCAACATACTGTTTATATTGATTCAATGGTAATCTCTCTAATCTTTTTGCCATTTGATAGTTAGTTTCACAATTATGACTTTTAATTAAGACTGGTTGTCTTTCATAATAAAATCTAAAAAATAACCCTCTGATTGTTTTGGATGCTAAAGATCTTTCTTTATTCCGCTTAGCATTAAGGATTTCTTTTTTTAATGCTGAGTATGATTTATCACTAGTTATTTCTAGCGATAATGGATAGTCAGATTGAATAATAAAACAGTCGTTTATACTGTGAGACTCCAATTCACTTTTTAACTTATTTATCAATTCGTATAAGCGAGACCTAAGTGTTTTTATTTCAAAAAAACAAATCGCATCTTCTAAATATCCATCAATATCAGAAACTTCTGCATCATTACAATATTTTGCTAAAGTATGTTCTTTTTTTATGTCATTAATTTGAATTTTACATGGATTATCAAAAATTAAATTTAATAAATCATATGCGGTTAATTCAGAATAGGCTCCATCCCAATTATTAAAAAATAGTTTTTTAATATCTTCTAAAATAATCTTTTTTTGATAAGCATCATCTTTATAAGTCTCATAAAGACGTTTTATTTTGTCTAATGTATGTTTTTTAAAAGGTTCTGAAGTTTGAATTCTTGTTAAAAAATAATTACCCTTTGTCTTAATTTTGCTAAGTTCGAGATAAAAATCATTATTGGTAATAGTTTTTATTTCTTTTATTAAATTACTCAGCTTGTCATTAAGCATTGGTTAAACTCCAATTTATTTAATATCTAAATTACTAAAGCGATTCACTAAGATTTAAATTTTCAACAAATAACAAATTTATATTATTTCAAATTTATCTTTTAAAATATTTTCAATTGCTTCAAATAATTTTTTTCTCATTGCTACTTTGTTATCAAATTCAAACTTATTATGATATTTAGTAATAATATCTGATGGAACTTCTATCTTGTCTTTTTTATTTTTTAATAAAATAATTTCTGTGTATGGTTGACTTTGAGCAATTCCTAATTCGTACATTACATTTGGATTAGCGTGGCTATCAACTTTTTTGGAACCTTTTTGGCAAATACATTCAGAAATGTCTGCTATAAAAATATTTGCAGATTTTATTTGATCAATAATTCGTTGTTGTATATCTATTGCATAACCTCTATGTTTCATTATTTCATATATATTAAATCTGCCTATTAACTCTGGATATTTATCTTCCAACTCATCCTTAAGTATTCTAAATTGGTCATTAAAATCGTCAATGGCACCATCACTATAATAAGGCATTGCAACAAATACATTTATTGGATTCACATTATTTGTTTTTTGTGCATTATTATATAAAAGTATTGGATTATCAAAGGTGGTATTATCAAAATTGTATTTTTCAACCCAATATTCTAAGTTATTTAAAATTTGTTTACACTCTGTCTCATCTTCATGTTTATAAGCAACATAAAAAATTAATTGGCAATAAAATTCAAACTTTTTTAAATTTTGCCAACGGTCAGCTGCTAATAAATTATTCATTAATTTAACGATTTCTACAAATTTATTTAAATCTATATCTTCATTGATTTTCTCTAATATTTCACTTATTTGTTTTAAAGGTTCATTATTGCAAAAATCATTATGAAGAATATTATCTTCCAATAATTTGTTTAAACGTTGAAGTAAAATTATATTTTTGTTTGCAATTTCGATTTCATGTTTTTGCCAATCTGAACTTATTAACCCTCTATAATTTTCTTCTGTTGTAAGCCTTTTTGCTTTTGCATTTAAAAAATAAAATAAAAAAGCTTCCATATCTATTATTTTTTTCTCATCTTGATTATCAACCAAACCATAATTACCTGAAAATTCTAAACCTAGCGATGATTCTACCGGATCAGTATCATCAAATAATACCTGTTTACCCATTAAAATAATTGCAAATGGAATATAATATTCTTTTTGTTCGGTTGATAGCTTCTGCAAAGCTTCTAATCTATGATTTCCGTCTATTCTATATAATTTTGTTCCATTTAAATGAAGTTGATAGTAATTACTATTTTTAAAAAAGCCTAATTGTATTCCTGTAAGCTTTTTCCCCCAGTCAGGTCTACATAACTCATAGCCCCCTCTTGCGACGAATGTCAATTCAGGTAAATATTTACCTGATGGATTCATTTCGGAAATAAATTCGGATAGTTCGTTTAAATGAACATCATCTTCCTCTCTTTGGTAATTTTTTTTATCTGGTTCAGAAGCCAAATAAAGATCAGATGCTTTAGCAAATCCTCTTAAAACTTTTATACCATTTTTTACAATAAAATGTTGCCCTGTCTTTTCATGTATTATTCTATCGGGTAACCTATCATCTTTATTGCTTTCATTAACAGTTATATAGTCTCCACAGTTTTGACCCAATATGCCTTCAAAAATATAGCTTTCATCATTATTTGATTCTTTTATATTTTGTTGAGCTTTTTTAGTTCCTTTGTTCTGTTTTTTTGTATTTTTGCTAGTTGCATCAGGGATATCCATAGTTTTTTGAATTTCTTGGATATTTTCTGCAAGGTGCTTAAATGCAGGAGAATTATAGTATTCAAAAACTTCAGGAGAAATTGCGGGTATTTTTGATAATTCTGCAAGTTGTTTTGCCAATGTTGTATTTTCTAAATTGATAGAATTTATATTGTCTATAATAGGTTTTAATGTATTATTGCTTTTCATTAATTGATTAAGCAAATTGGATTCTTCTTTATCTTGCTTTTTATTTTCTATCAATCGTTTTAACAAGGATGTTGAATCCAATTCTTTTATTCCTTTTTCTGTTAGTTTTATAGATTCAGCAGAATCAATACCTAATGAATTATCATCACCTTGAATGTTGGAAACACCCTCAACTAATCCATCATTTACTAACTCATTTAAAACTTCTTTAGCTATTTTGGGATTTCCCGCTATATCTAAAAGAGTCTTTACATCAATTAATTGATTATGAGCTATTTGATTTCTGAAATAGTTTAAATAAGAATATCTAATATCTTTTTTATCCATTATTCAAACAACTCCTTTTCAAATTCTTCTTG
>CALUWK010000053.1 GCA_944324475.1 Candidatus Gastranaerophilales bacterium | reverse complement strand
ACCGGAGGTTCGGCTCCGGCGTATGAATAAACTATAAATCCCTCTTGTTTTTATTTAAGAGGGATTTTAGTAATATTTGCCGATGGCCACTCTGCCGAGAAAAAGTTGCCCCAATGGGCAAGTTTTTCGAGAGGTAAGAACCGGAGGTTCGGCTCCGGCGTATGAATAAACTATAAATCCCTCTTGTTTTTATTTAAGAGGGATTTTAGTAATATTATAAATCCCTCTTGTTCTTATTTAAGAGGGATTTTAGTAATATTTGCCGATGGCCGGAGTCGAACCGGCACGTGGGGTGAACCACGCCAGATTTTGAGTCTGGTGCGTCTACCAATTTCGCCACATCGGCAGAATATTTAGTTTTCAACTCGGCTTATATTTAAAATTGACAATTAATTTGTCATATATTTGATTTTACTATAAAAGAATTATTTGTCCAATTCATTTTTTAGTAGTTTATTTAATATTTGCGGATTAGCTCTCCCTTTTGTTTCTTTCATAATTTGTCCTACAAAGAAACCAAATAATTTGTCTTTTCCGCCTTTATATGCCGTAACTTGTTCGGGATTATCAGCTATAATTTTTTTTACGATTGGAAGAATTGATGATTCATCGGAAATTACCGACAGTCCTTTTTTATCAACTAATGCTTTAGCGTCCTCTCCTGTCTTTAGAATTTCAATAACAAGATTTTTAGCAATATTGTTTGAAATTGTGCCTTTTTCCAATAAATTAAGTAATTGAACAAAATTGTCAATAGTTAATTTTGAATTTTCTATTGAAATTTTTTCTTCTTTTAAAAATGCCGCTATTTCTCCTGTTAAAAAGTTGGATGCGGTTTTTGCATCAACATCCCTTTCAAGAAGTTTGTCAAAATACAAAGCAAGCTCCATTTGATTAACTATTACTTCGGCATCATATCTGCTTAATCCCGCTTTTTGGTATCTTTCCATTTTTTCGTTTGGAAGTTCTGGCATTTTAGCCTTAATTTCATCTATCCAATCTTGTGAAATTTTAAGTGGCATTAAATCGGGTTCTGGAAAATATCTGTAATCATGAGCATCTTCTTTTCCTCTCATTGATGAGGTAGTGCCGGAGTTATCATCCCAAAGTCTGGTTTCTTGTACTACTTTTCCACCTTCTTCTAATATCTCTGCTTGTCGAATAAATTCATATTCAATTGCTCTAACCAGAGAACGAAAGCTATTTACATTTTTAATTTCAGCGCGAGTACCAAATTCTTTTTGTCCTATTGGTCGAATTGAAATGTTGCAGTCAGCTCTCATTGAACCTTCTTCAAGGTTGCCATCACAAACTCCGATATATCTTAAAATATTTCTTAGCGTTTCAACATATTCTCTTGCTTCTTCGCTTGATCGCATATCGGGTTCTGAAACAATCTCCAAAAGAGGTGTTCCAGCTCTATTCAAATCAACAAGCGAATAACTTGAACCATAAAGTCCTGATGCTCCTGCATGAACTAATTTTCCCGCATCTTCTTCAAGGTGAGCTCTTGTGATTCCTATTTTTTTGTTTGAAATTTGTATCCAACCGCCTTGACAAATTGGTTCATCGTATTGTGAAATTTGGTATCCTTTTGGAAGATCGGGGTAGAAATATTGTTTTCTGTCAAATTTGCAATGTTTAGGAATTGTTGAATTTAAAGCAAGCCCAGTTAAAATTGCCATATTAACACATTCTTTATTCAAAACAGGCAGTACTCCTGGCATGCCGAGAGTCACTGTTGAGGTTTCGGTGTTTGGGCTTTTACCAAATTCACAACCTTCTCTTGCAAAGATTTTAGTATTTGTTTTAAGTTGTGCGTGGACTTCTAGACCTATCACCATTTCATATTTATCTTTATAGTCAGACATTTTTTCTCCTTGGTATTTTTCTTTTATATTATCATAAACAATTTATTATGTTTAAAGTGCTTAATATTTTTTAAATTGAAAAGGCAATTTTTTGTATGATTTGTTTTTTATTTTATAGTAAGGGGAAAATATGCAGCAGAATTATTTAAATACGATACAACCTCAATTTTATCCGTATCAGACATCTCCAAATGCAGTGAGTATTAATATATATTCTCCAACTGCTTATGGTGGTTCGGGTTCTTCTGTTAATTCCCAACCAATGTCTGTATATCCGAATGGTTTTTATCCTATTTATGGTCAAAACCAAATGCCAAGTACGCCTTATTATCCTTTAAATTATAATAATATGGTTCAATCATCAAAAGCAACTTTACCAAATGAATTAAATGCGTTTAAAGACGCCGACTTAAAGCAAAGTCAAGATATAGAAAAAAAATCTGATGAAAATAAAGCGGAAAATAAAGATGATGAAAAGAAAACTATAATTCCTTTAACTGATGATTATGTTAAATCTATTGAAAATTATATGAACAGTGATAATCCAAAAATTAGATTGATTGGCGTTAAGGAATTGCTTGATAGATTCAAAGAGGATGAAAATAGAAAAGATAATCCTTCACTAGTTCCTTTGTTGAATAAAGCTTTGAGAGATACTTCTCCGACGGTTAGATTTGCTGCCTTAACTGCTCTGCAGCTCGGTTATAGTGTTGGAAATGATGAAACAGTTCAGATATTAAAAGAAATTCAAGCTTCAAACAAAGATGGATATGGCGAAGATTCTAATTTAGCTTCTGAAATATTGTTAAAGTTATCTGCTCCTGAGCCTATTGAAAAAAGTCCGGAAGGTGTAAAATGACAATAATTTCTAAGTTGGCTGGTGGGTTAAGTCTTGTTTCATGCTTGACTGATGCTCATAAAACAGGATTAATATATGCAAATAATGAATTTGCAAAAGTTTCTGGTGATGTTTTTATTGCTAATTCTTTAGGTTCGCAAAAGGCAGAAAAAGTTTCAGAAAAGGATGCTCAAAGAAAAAACTGGTTGTTCAGAAATAATTTTTTTGGTGGTATAAGAGAAAATATTGCCAGAGTTAGAGGTTATTTGGGTGGCTTTGGCACTTCGATTGTTCGTTATATGCCAAATTTTGTTTTATCTGCTGTTGCTTTATTTACTAAAAGTTCTGTATTTTCTGGTTTTAGTACAATAGGCTTAGCTGCGATAGAATTGTATGACTTTATTAGAAATTCGACTAGTATATTTCAGAGAACAGATTATTTAGAATAATATTAAGGAATGTAAACTTAAAAAACATTGAAGGGAAGGCGTTTTTAGGAAAAATGAATAAAAAAATAAATATTTAGATAAAATAATAGCAATATTTTTTTTTCAGTTACGTTAAACAATCGTGTGGAGATTACACAAAAAGGAGAAATAAATGATTCAACCAAACTATACTCAATTTAATCCGCAATATCCGCTACCAAGCGGTGCTAATGCTGTAAGCATTAACATAATGAATCCTCAGGCTTATGGTTCTGTACCACAAGCGGCTCAGTTACCTATTCAAATGCCACAAGCATCAATGTACCAAATGCCGCAAGCATCAATGTACCAAATGCCGCAAGCATCAATGTACCCGACACAACAAATGTCAATGTACCCAACACAACAATATACACCGGTTCAAAATTTAATTTCTGCTCCGGAGCCAAACATGATGCCGAATAGTGTATTGCAACAACAAACTTCAAATGCTATACCGCAGGATATAGCTCAACAACCCGTTCAGTCAGATGTAAAATCAACAGAAACTGAAGCAAAGCCTGCTGTAGAAACTAATGAGCAGGTAAATAATGATACATCAGGTGTTGAAAAAGTTAATGTTGATGAAATTGTAAATAATTTAAAGAGTACAGATCAAAATGTAAGAGAAACTGCAATTACAGAAATTGCGAAATGTTTGCAAAAGGGACCTGAAGTTGGTTTGCAAGTTGTTTCTGAACCCGTAATGAAAGGTTTGATTGATATTATTAAAGAAGACACAAGTGCTCTTGAAGGACCTTCTCAAAAACAAATTGAGCTTGCAGAAAAAAGTGCAAAAGGTGAAAAATTAACTCCCGAAGAAACTAATCTTTTGGGACAATTATCTCCAAAAGATTATGCAAATGGAAATAGAATAATTGCATTATTTACATTGTCAATGATACAAAGAATGCAAAGAGACGAACTTGCTCAATATATAGAGGCTCAAAAAGCAAACGGTGAACAACCAATTAATCAGTTAAAGATTGAAGAATTATTAGGTTATGACGATATTGTTAATGTTATAAATAATGATCCGAGATCAGATGTTAGAATTGCTGCCATAAGTGCTCTTGATAATGTTGCTAATCCGGAAGATAAAGCGGCAGTTGAAAAAGCTTTGGCAGGAGCCTTGAATTCTACTGATGAAGCAGTTAAGAGTGCAGCAGACCAAGTAATGAGTAAATTTAGTAATACTGCTAAATAAGTTGAATTTTTAAAATAGTAATTTCCACATAAATGTTCACCTGATTATTAGGTGAACATTTTATTTATTTTTTGACGAATATATATTTAGGTATACCCAGTATGATGAAAGTATTTTTTTGATGTAGTTTTTAGTTTCTAAAAATGGTATATTTTCTATAAAAACATCAATTTCATCAGATTGTATCATGGGATTTTTCATCCATTTATTAATATTTCCAGGGCCGGCATTATATGCGAGTATTGCCAGAAATTCATTTTTATTAAAATAGTCAACAAGATAGCTAAAGTATTTTAATCCGATATTTATATTTTTTTGGGGAGTTAGTAGTGTTTCTTCCGAAATATCTTGTTTTTCAATAAAATTTGCAGTATTTTTCATTATTTGAGCTAGACCTATTGCTCCTGCTGAGCTTTTTGCATTTTTATCAAAATGACTTTCTTCTCTAATTAAGCTTAGAAATAAATATGGGCTTTGTTTATAATTTTTTGCAAGTTCATTTATTTCTTTTTCGTATAATATAGGATACATTAGTTTGAGTTCAAAATCAGAAAATTTAATTTTGTTTTTTTTGTTCTCCTCTGATTTTTGAATTTGATTGTCATTATTATTGTTAGAACTTGTGTTTATTTTTTTATTTAT
>CALUWK010000052.1 GCA_944324475.1 Candidatus Gastranaerophilales bacterium | reverse complement strand
AAGTATTAAATTGTAAAATGACTAAAGTATTGACACTTCATTGTTATAACTCACTGACACAACGTACGGAAAAGGCGGACCGACTATTGTAGTAAGAATGATACTTTATCCCCGAACTCAAGCGGTTGCCGTTGCAGTAAGAACCCGAGCTATCATAAAATGTCCTACCCCATACGCCGTACGGGTAGCAGTCACCACCGTAGGCGCCGCGGCAAACATTGTAACTGTCGCACTGAGCAGAACCGTAACCAGAATATTCGTCACACAACATAAGGCCACTAGCACCTTTATTTATTGAATATGTAGAAAGAGAAAATCCAGCAAATTCAGAACTAGTAGGTAATCTCCAACTTAAACCATAGTAAGTTAAACTATTACATATAATTTCAGCAGCATATTGAGTACATACAGTTCTATAACCTCCGCTATAGCCACCATTAACTGAATTGTAATATTGAGCAGTCATGCCCTGCCAGCAGCAGGCATCTGCGCTGCAATATGAATTTGTTGAAACTACAGCAACACCAGAGACGTTAACGGGAAACTCGGTTTTATCTCCCATGTTATATTGAGTTACACAAAAGTCTTTGCCATCTGCTGTGATTTTAATAGTGTTGGGTGGACATGTTGGCGCCACGACACATTGACCATCTTTTACCACATATCCTTCTTTACAAGCAGTGCAGGCAGAGTCGCTACAATCTGTACAATTTGAACCAAAGGCATCAGGGCAAGTTTTGCACTGACCATCTTTTACTACATATCCTTCTTTGCAAGTAGTGCAGGCAGAATCGCTACAATCTAAACAATTTGAACCGAATTTATTTGCACAACCAATATTGCTGACACAACGTACGGAACGAGCGTAGCGCCTATTGCGGTCATTCTGATTCCATGACCCCGAACTCAAGTAGTAGCTGTAAGCACTCGAACTACTATAAAGTGTACTACTCCATACGTCGTACGGGCGGCAGCTACCATCGAAGGAGCCGCCGCAAACATCGTAATTGTCGCACTGAGCAGAACCGTAATCAGAATTGCGGTCACACAACATAAGGCCGCTAGCACCTTTATTTATTGAATATGTATCTAGATCAAATCCAGCAAGTTCATCTTTAGTAGGTAATCTCCAACTTAAACCACCATAATTTAAACTATTACATATAATTTCAGCTGCGTAATGTGTGCATACAGTTCTTTTGCATCCGCTATAACCACAGTTTTCTAAATCACATTTACCTGAATCAGAAGTCCTACCCTGCCAGCAGCAGGCATTTTCGCTGCAATTTGAATTTGTTGAAACTACAGTGACACCTGAGACGTTAACTGGAAATTCAGTTTTATCTCCCATGTTATATTGAGTTACACAAAAATCTTTGCCATTAGCATAAACATAAACAGTATTGGCTGGACATGGGTTTACTATACATTGACCATCTTTTACTGCATACCCTTCTTTACAAGCAGTACATGCAGATGAACTGCAAGAGGTACAATTTGAACCAAAGGCATCAGGGCAAGTTTTGCACTGACCATTTTTTAAAGCATACCCATTAGAACAAGCAGTACATGCAGATGAACTGCAAGAGGTACAATTTGAACCAAAGGCATCAGGGCAACTTTTGCACTGACCATTTTTTAAAGCATACCCATTAGAACAAGCAGTACATGCAGATGAACTGCAAGAGGTACAACCTGTACCAAAGTCATCAGAACAAGTTTTGCACTGACCATCTTTTAACACATACCCATCATTACAGGTAGTGCAGGCAGTATCGCTACAGTCTGTACAATTTGAACCGAATTTGTTTGCACAACTAATAGCACTGACACAACGTACGGAATAGGCGCCTAGCCTACTGACGCCACGCCTACCCCATGACCCCACACCCAAGTAGTAGTAGTAAGCATCCGAACTACTATAAAGTGTACTACTCCAGACGTCGTACGGGTAGCAGTAACCATTGTCGGAGCCGTCGCAAACATCGTAATTGCTGCACTGAGCAGAACCGTAACCAGAATTGCCGTCACACAACATAAGACCACTAGTACCTTTATTTATTGAATATGCAGTAGGATCAAATCCAGCAAGTTCATCTTTAGTAGGTAATCTCCAACTTAAACCATAGTAATTTAAACTATTACATATAATTTCAGCAGCGTATTGAGTGCATACAGTTCTTTTGCATCCGCTATAACCACCATTTTCTGAATCGCAATAACTTGGATCAGCAGTCTGACCCCGCCAGCAGCAAGCATTAGCACTACAATTTCTATTAGTTGAAACTACTTTAACACCAGAGACGTTAACGGGAAACTCGGTTTTATCACCCATGTTATACTGGGTTACACAAAGGTCTTTGTCATCTGCTGTAACTTTAATTGTATATGGTGGACAACTGCCAACTTCACACTTACCAGCATTTAAACTAAGACCTGACTTACAAACTAGACACTCTGATTCTGTGCATATTGAACAATTTTCAAAAGTATCAGAACAATTTGTACAGGTATTTGTAGTAGATGACATATATTGACCCAAAGGGCATGTACCAGAACTATCCCCTCCAGATCCTCCTGATGGTTTAGATACCATAATTGAAGACATTGAAAGTTTTTTTGAAATGATTGGAGAAAAAGCTGCAGCAATGCAACTAATTGTAATCAAACTAACCATAAGTTCAATTAAGCTAAAGGCTTTTAGAGTTTTTGTTGTAATCTTAATCATAATATTAAAAATGTTACTAATTTTATATAAAAACTTATTATATATAATAATATAATTTATTATATATAATAAGTTTTTTTTAAATATTAGTCAACAAATTATTAAAAAAACCCGGTAAACTTTTTAAAATTAAAAAGAGGTTATATGAAAAATATTAAAATTTTACTGGGTCTTAGAATTAGAGAAATAAGAAAATTAAAAAAATTAACCCAAGAACAACTTGCAGAAAAAATTGGAATTGAAATTCCAAGTTTAAGTAATATTGAAAATGGAAAAAATTATCCAAATTCAGAAACTATCGAAAAAATCGCAAAAGGTTTGGATGTGGAAATATTTGAACTTTTTATTTTTGAACATTTAAAAGAACCTGATTACAAAAAAATGCTCAATGAATTAACTTCAATACTTGAGAAAGATACCAAACTTTTAAAAACTATTTATACAATTACTTTAAATTTAAAATAATTATTCTCTTATTACTTCAATTTTTTCATAACTAAATAAGTATGGCAAATGTTCTTTTTTAATTATTTCACCAGGGAGCAAAATTGAAATTCCTGGAGGACAAAGCGCTACAACCTCAGATGAAATTCTACCTATCGCATCATTTTTATTAATATATTCTTTTGGAGCAAAATATGCCTCTCTTAAATTCATAACTATTTCAGGGTCTATTAATGGCATAATTTTATTATTTAACTGTCTTTTTGGATACTCTTTTTTTGAAATTTCTTTAAGAGAATTAATCAAATATTCAAATTCTTGTCTCGTATTTCCAATATTTGAAAGTATCAAAACACCTTCATCTGAAGCCGATTCAATTTCAATTTTATAGTCATTTTCAAGTATATATTCCAATTCAACCCCGCTTAAACCCTCGATTTTAAGAAAAATTTTAGTAATATCAAGATTATTTTCATCAAAAATATTCAACTTTTCTATTTTTCTTGCTTCAGTTCTAAAATAAAGGGCATTTTCAATAGCATTTTCGAGCATTTTTTTGCCATTTGAAGATTGGAGATTAGCCCTTGCAGCATCTAGACTTGCAAGCAACAATAAACTTGGACTTGTCGTATGCAATAATTTAAGTGCATGGGTAATTTTTTCATCTTCGAATTTGGAATTTTTTGAAATATGCAACATAGATGATTGCGTCATAGCTCCGCCTGTTTTATGCAAAGAATGAACAACAGCATCTGCACCCAATTCAAGAGCGGTTTTAGGAAATTTAGAATTAAAATTCCACAAGCATCCATGGGCTTCATCAACTATTAAAAAAACCTTATAATGTTTACAAATTTCAGATATTTTTTTAACATCAGAAACCACGCCCTCATAAGTAGGATTTGTAATCCAAACAAGTTTTATATTGCGATTATTTTTTAATTTTTCTTCTACATCAGATGCTTCAATATTTCCAAAAATAGCCCAATCATCAAACTTCTTCGGTATTACCCAATTAACCTTTGCTCCTGATATAATTAATCCTGTTAAAACCGAACGATGGCAATTTCTTCCGATTAAAACTTCATCAAAAGGGCTTGTAAAAGCAAAAGCTAGTGCTAAATTTGCAATAGTAGAGCCACCTGTTACAAAATATGTTTTTCTTGAACCAAAAGCCTGAGCTGCAAGCATTTGAGCCTTTTCAATAGCTCCCGTAGCCGGATGCAAAGTTCCCAAATTATCAAATTCATCCGTAGTATCAATAGATAAAACATCGGATCCGACTAAATTACAAAAATCTGAAAGAACCCCATTGCCTCTATTGTGTCCAGGGATATGAAAACCTGTCATGGGAGATTTTTTATAATTTAACATAGCTTCAACCAAAGGAGCTGAAGGATTTTTTTCAAATTTTTCCAACAAACTCTCTTTAATTGAAGAAAATGAAACTTTATTATTTTCTAACATACCAGTCATAAAAAATATTATTACACATAAATAAAATCTTACAAAAGATTTAAAAATTTATGTACTTGTGGGATTAAGCGGATGTTTTTATATTTTTTGTAAAATTTATCAAATATTTTTTCAATTTCTAAATTTGATAAAATGGGCATTTTAGGTTGCAAAATAATACAATTATTATATTTTGAAGCAAGTTTCACACAAGAAATTATTTCTTCTTCTAAAATGTTATTATCAAAAACAACCTTGATAAAAACTTCTTTTTTATTTGCTATATCTAAAAATTTTTCATTATCTTCAAATTTATTTTCCTGAAAAGTGGCGCTTTTAAGCTTGATATCCATTGATATAATATCAATATAATCAATCAATTCTGCTAATTTTTCAGGTAAAGTGCCATTTGTTTCGAGATAGATTTTTTTGTTTAATTTTTCTTTATATTTTTTTAAAAAACTCAAAAGAAAATCTGTCTCTAGCAAAGGTTCCCCGCCTGTAAAGCTTACTATTTTAACATTATTTTCTAAAAGAAAATTAAATAATTCAATTTCGCTGTATTCTTTTGAATCTTTAAAAGAAAAATCAGTATCACAATAATTACAAGCTAAATTACATCTGCAAAACCTTACAAAAATTTGCTTTTCGCCAACATACAACCCCTCTCCTTGGATTGAAGTAAAAATTTCCTTTATCTTAACTTTTTCAACAGTATTTTGCATTATTTTTTTGATTTAATTCACTTAATTTTTTATACAACTCAATTTCCTCATCAGTTATTTTAGAAGGAATTTGAATTAAAATTTTAACTATTTCATCACCTTTTTTGTTAGTTTTTTCATTTAATATACCAACATCAATCAGTTTAAAACTTTGATTAGCTTTTGTCAAAGGTGGGATTTTTATAGTTGCTTCACCCCATAAAGTAGGAACCGTTATATTCCCACCCAAAATTGCCATATAAGGACTAATTTGTGCCGTATATTTTACAATTCCATCCTCAATTTTTAATTCATCATTTTTTTCAACATTAACAATTACATATAAATTACCGTTTTTGCCGCCATTTAATCCCAATTGTCCTTCATTTTTTATTCTTAATTTTGTTTTATTTTTTACAGAGGGTGGAATTTTAACAGTTATTTTCTTTTTAAATATTTTTTCTCCTAATCCATTACAATAACTACACTTTGAACCATTTACAAATTTATGCCCCAAACATTTAGGGCAAATACACGAATGAGCAATATTTACAACTCTGTATGTCCCTAAAAAGGCCTCGTTAAAATCAATGTTTACGTTAACTACTATATCATCACCGTTTTTAGGTTGTGAAACTTTAGATTTTTCTTTTTTAGTTTTAAATAAATCAGAAAAAGTATAGTTACTTGAATTTTTATTATAAAAAATTTTATCATTTAAACGATATTTATCATAATTTTTTCTTTTTTCATCATCAAGCAAAATGTCAGCTGCTTTATTAATTTCTTTAAAAATTTTTTCAGCTTCTATTGAAGAATTAACATCAGGATGATACATTCTGACTAATTTTCTATATTGATTTTTAATTTCAGTTTTTGTTGCATTCGAACTGACATTTAAAATTTCATAATAACTTTTTAGCATATCTATAATTTAATGATAATTTTAAAAAAATC
>CALUWK010000051.1 GCA_944324475.1 Candidatus Gastranaerophilales bacterium | reverse complement strand
AATATAGGATACATTAGTTTGAGTTCAAAATCAGAAAATTTAATTTTGTTTTTTTGTTCTCCTCTGATTTTTGAATTTGATTGTCATTATTATTGTTAGAACTTGTGTTTATTTTTTTATTTATTTCATTTCTTGTTGTTGTAATTGATTTTGGATAATTTTCTTCTTTATTTAATACCCATGACTTTATATACTCATCTTGAATTTTAAGTTCGTCAATAGTGCTAAAATCATTGTATTCCGCTAATTTTAAAAGCATTTTATCTTTAAATAATTTTTTATTAATTGTATCTATGCTATAGCTAAGTACAGGTTTTTTTAAAATCATTCTCTTTGCTTTGGACATTTTTAATTGTCTTGCAGATAAAAATGCATAATAACTTAGGGGATAATTATTTATTATGTTGTAAAACATTTCTTTTGCTTGTTGGTTTTTTTTCTCTTTTAAAAAGACTTTACCTTGCCAATATGCTATTCTTGGTGCGTCTTGTGTATCTGAGTATAAAAGAAAATGTTTTTTTGCTAGGGATTCGCAAACTTTGTATCTTGAAAGTTTATAGTTATACCAGAAAATTTCCCAAAGAGAATTTGATGCCCAGATTGAGTTTGGATATTCGTTTATAACCATTTCATATAGTTTTAATGCTCTAATTGAATTGGAGTTTTCGGCTAATTTATATGCTATTGTTGCAAAAGAGGATGTGTTCTTATAGTTAGTGTAAAGTTCTTGTAGTGTTGATATTTTGTCTGATTTTGTTATGGTAATTAATCTGTCTATAGCGTTGTTAATGTTTTTTTCATCAGTTGTTAATGTTTTTAGTTCCAGTCCTTTTAGTATTGTGTTTTTTTCTGATTCATAGTTTTTTAATCCTTTGTAGCATTTTGAAATATTATACCAATTATCATCAAAATCAGTATTTTTATAGGCGTTGAGAGAATCAAAATATTTTTCATTTAAAAGGTATGCATAAGCAATGGTGTTATAATCTGTTTTTGTTAAGAATGTGTTATTTGAATTTAAGTTTTCTAATGCAGAAAGCGCAAATTTTCCTGTTGGAGCATATTTAAGGTATTCTATATATTTTTCTTTTGCAAGTGTTTTATTTTTATTATTTAATATTTGTGCCATTTTATAGCCGCTTGCTATCGCAAAATCGTTCTCGGGATAGTATTCGTGTATATATTTAAACTTTTGATAAAGTTGATTTTTTGTGTTAGTGTTTAGTTCTTCTGAAATTGTTGCTTCATAATATAGAACATAAGGACGAATGTTTTTGCCTTTAATTATTTTTTTAAGTTCACTTAGTTTTATTAGCGCAGTTTTTTTGTCTTGCAGGTTATTTGCGCATTGAAATTGTTTTAAAAGAGAAAGTTTATACAGTTTAGAAAACTTTTTGATTTGTTTAAAATTGTAATAGGCATCTGAATAATTTTTTTCATTGTAAAAATTCATGCCCTGTTTGTATATTCTTTCTGCGTCATTGTCGCATTTAAACTTATATAGTGCTCCTAAAACCAATATTAAAAGTATTATTATAGAGCACAGAAGTATCTTTAATTTTTTAATATCCATGGTTCTAATATACTAGATTTTGCAATTATAAATCAAATTGTAACTGTGCTTTTAGTAAAACTCCAGTATATTGTGGTATTTTAAGATTTTTTTTATGTTTACAATATGATTATAAAAAAATATGTATTTTTACCTTTTGATGTAGTTGTTATTAAATTTTAAAAATGGGAAGCAAGAGCTTCCCATTGATTAGTATTTGTTTTCTTGAATAAAGAAATATGCTTTTGGATGTGCGCAAACAGGGCAAATTTCAGGTGCTGTAGTAGAATTTAATCTGAACCCGCAATTTCCGCATTCCCATTGTTGCTTTTCATCTCTTTTAAAAACTTTATCATCATTTAAGTTGTTGAGTAATTTTTGGTACCTTTCTTCATGGTGAGCTTCTACTGTTGCAACTCCTTCAAAAAGTCTTGCTATTTCATCAAAACCTTCTTCTCTTGCTATACGGGCAAACTCAGGATACATTGAGACATGTTCATAGTTTTCGCCTGCTATACAATCTTTAAGATTATCTTTTGTTGCAGGAATTTTTCCATCATGTAATAATTTAAACCAAATTTTAGCATGTTCTTTTTCGTTGTTTGCTGTCTCTTCAAATATTCTTGCCATTTGAACATAACCGTCTTTTTTTGCTTGTGCGGCATAGTAGGTATATTTGTTTCTTGCTACCGACTCGCCCTTTAGTGCTTCAAGTAAATTAGCTTCTGTTTTTGAACCTTTTAAATCCATAATTTTCTCCTGTTGATTGTTTATTCTTTTATTGCATTTGCGCAATCTTTACAAATACCATTTTCATTTAGATCTCTATATTTCCAACAACGGGCGCATTTTTCGCCTTTTGCCTTTATAACTTTTACTGTATAATCTTCTGCGCTATATTCATTTAGAATTTCAGTTTTTTGATTATCAGTATATACATGAGAAACAATATATAAATCGCCCAATAGCTTAGAATATTTTTCTAATAGTGTCATCTTTTCTTTGTTATCGGATGTAATTATTATGTCTGCTTCTAACGAAGATCCTATGGTTTTAGGTTCATTTGAGCGCAGTGGTTCTATAGCTTTTGAAACTATTTCTCTAGTTTTTAAAAGTTTGGAAAATTCTTCATCAAGAATTTCGTTTTCCCATTCGGGCTTTGTTTTTGCCCAATCGCAAAGAAGCACGCTTTCTCTGTCTTTTAGGTTTTCATCCATATTTAGCCAAACATCTTCTGCTTGATGAGGCATAACAGGGACAAGAATTTTTAAAAGCGTATGTAATATTTCATACATAACACTCTGACAAGCTCTTCTTGATAGAGATTTCTTGCCTTTTGTGTAGAGTCTGTCTTTTACAATGTCTAGATAAAATGAGCTTAAATCTGCGCTTGCAAAGTTTTGCAAATGTTGGAAATATTTGTAAAATTCATAAGTTTTAAATGAACTGTCTACGTTTTTTATTAATTTAGCCAATCTTGAAAGCGCAAATTTGTCAATTTCTTCTAAATCTTTATATTCAACATAATCAACTTTAGGGTTAAAATCAAACAAATTGCCTAGTAAAAATCTTATGGTGTTTCTAGTTTTTTTAAATACTTCAACAAGTTGTTTTATTAAATTATCGCCAATTTTAACATCGTTCCTGTAATCAACACTTGCAGCCCATAATCTTAGAACATCAGCTCCGTATATTTTTATTATTTCTTGTGGTGCAATAACATTGCCCAGTGATTTTGACATTTTTCTTCCTTCGCCATCAAGAACAAAACCATGTGTTAAGACTGATTTATATGGAGCGCATTCTTTTGTTGCGCTTGCAATTAATAATGATGATTGAAACCAGCCACGATGTTGGTCTGAACCTTCAAGATACATATCGACAGGAATTACGTCAGAACCATCTGTTTGAAATTCGTCTTTTCTGTTTTCAACTACTGCGCTCCAAGATGAACCTGAATCAAACCAAACATCCATAATATCGTTTTCTTTTTCAAATTCGCAACCTCCGCATTCACAAGTATATCCTTGAGGGAGAAAATCTTTTGCTTCGTATTTCACCCAAGCATCCGAAGATTCTTGTTTGAATTTTTCGGTAATAATTTTAATTGTTTCTTCATTTATGATTGGTTTTTTGCATTTTTTGCAATATAAAATCGGTATAGGAACACCCCATGCACGTTGTCTTGAAATGCACCATTCAGAACGATTTTCAACCATGTTTGAAATTCTTTTTTCTCCGGATGCAGGATACCAGTTGACTTTTTTAATGTTTTCAAGAGTGTTGTCTTTGAACATTGAAACTTTAACAAACCATTGAGGAGTAGAACGATACATAACAGGATGTTTGCATCTCCAGCAGTGTGGATAAGAGTGCGTTATTGTTTGAGATTTGATTAGTGCGTTGCACTTTTTGAGCCTTTCAATGACTATTGCATTACCTTTATAATAAGGGATGCCTTCTAAATCTTCTACTTCTTTTGTCCAACAACCTTTTGAATCAAAAGGAGAGAAAGTTTTAATTCCGTATTTTTGGCATACTTCCCAGTCTTCAAGGCCATGTCCTGGTGCAGTATGTACTGAGCCTGTACCAGCGTCAAGTGTAACATGGTCTCCTGTGATTAGTAGGGATTTTCTGTTATATAAAGGGTGTTTAGCTTCAAAATTCTCAAATTCGGAACCTTTTAAGCTGCCTAATGTTTTAATATTTGTCCATTCAACATCTTTTAGGAATGATTCCATTAAATTTGTTGCTACAAAATAATTCTCATTTTCATATTCAAAAATTGTGTAGTCAAATTTAGCGTTCAAGCTTATTGCTAGATTTGATGGAATTGTCCAAGGGGTTGTTGTCCAAATGATTGAATTTAGCTTGTTGTTTGAATTGATGTTTGCTTTTTTATAAATTTCTTGTTCGTTTAAGACGTTAAATTTAACATAGATTGATTCAGAAGAAATATCTGCATATTCAACTTCGGCTTCTGCAAGTGCTGTCTCGCAATCGGCACACCAGTAAACAGGTTTTAAACCTTTTTGAATGTATCCTTTTTTGTACATTTGCCAGAACAATTCTATTTGATGAGCTTCAAATTCTGGTGCTATCGTAATATAGGGGTGTTCCCAGTCCCCTAAAACGCCGAGACGTTTAAAATTTTCTTCTTGGCCTTTAAGATTTTTTGCTGCAAATTCGCGACATTTTTGTCTTAATTCTAATGGAGTTAGTGCATTTCTTCCACCTTTAATGTTTTTAACTACCGCATTTTCAATAGGAAGACCATGTGCGTCATATCCGGGGATATATGGAGTATAAAAACCTTGCTGAGTTTTGTATTTTAAGACTATATCTTTTAAAATTTTATTCATTGCTGTCCCTATGTGTATTTTATCGGAACTTAGATAGGGAGGACCGTCATGAAGTATAAAGCTTTTATTACCTTTATTTTTAATTAGCATTTTATTATAAATTTTATTTTCTTCCCAGAATTTTTGAATTTCAATTTCTCTATTTGCTGCATTTGCTCTCATGGCTAATGTTGTAGAGGGAAGATTGAGTGTATCTTTTAGTTGTTTTTCTTCTATCATTTTTAATCCTCTTTATTGTTATTGCTAAATTTAATTATACTATAAATATAATTCTTTAGAAAATTTTATTATGATTTTGGGGAAAATTTTAAAACTTGAGTGTTTGTGATAGAATAATTAAAGCTAAAACTTTTGTTGAGGAGAAAAATAGATAAAATGGCTCTAATAGACATACTTTTAAAAGTTTTTAAAGATCCTAATATTAGAAAAATTAATAAAATCATGCCTATTGTAGATAGGATAAATGAACTTGAAGAAGAATTTTCAAAATTATCTGATGAAGAATTAAAGGCAAAAACTGCTGAATTTAAAGAGATTTTATCAAAAAGACCAACTTCATCTGATATAAAACAAGATAGAATTTTAGAAAAACAGGCGCTTGATGAGATATTGCCTGAAGCTTTTGCAACAGTTAGAGAAGCAGGAAAACGTGTTTTAAATTTAAGGCATTTTGATGTGCAATTAATTGGAGGCATTTTTCTTCATGAAGGTCATATTGCTGAAATGAGAACTGGTGAAGGAAAAACATTAGTTGCAACATTGCCTGCTTATTTGAATGCCTTAACAGGAAAGGGAGTGCATGTTGTAACTGTTAATGATTATCTTGCTAAACGTGACAGGGATTGGATGGGGCGAATTTATGAATTTTTAGGTTTAACCGTTGGCGTAATTTTATCAAGTGGTGAATATAATAGTTATGAAAGTAAAAAACAGGCGTACAGGTGCGATATTACTTATGGAACAAATAATGAATTCGGTTTTGATTATTTAAGAGATAACATGGCAACAAATATGGAAGCACTTGTGCAACGACCTTACAATTATGCGATTATTGACGAGGTTGATTCAATCTTAATTGATGAAGCAAGAACTCCTTTGATTATTTCGGGTCGTCTTGAAAAGTCTGCTCAAACCTATCAGGTCATGGCTCAAATTGCTCCTATTCTTCAAAAAGATATTCATTATGAAGTTGATGAAAAAAACAAAAATATTATTTTTACTGAAGAAGGTGTAATAAAAGCAGAACAACTTTTAAAAGTTGATGAATTGTTTGATGTTAAAACTCAATATGCTCATTATCTTTTACAGGCTTTAAAGGCAAAGGAACTTTTTATTCGCGATACTGATTATGTTGTAAAAGATAATCAGGTAATGATAGTTGATGAATTTACGGGTCGTATAATGGAAGGTAGACGTTGGTCTGAAGGGTTGCACCAAGCTATTGAAGCAAAAGAAGGGGTTAAAATTCAAGACGAAACTCAAACATTGGCTTCAATAACTTTTCAAAATTTATTTAGATTATACCCGAAATTATCAGGTATGACGGGGACAGCAATGACTGAAGAAGCTGAATTTGGAAAAATTTATAATCTTCAAGTTACTCAAATTCCAACTAATAAAGAGGATAAAAGAATTAATTATCCGGATGTAATTTATAAAACAAAAGAAAAGAAATACGAATTTGTTGCTCAAGAAATAGCACAAATGACTAAATTGGGGCGTCCGACTTTGGTTGGTACAATTTCAATAGAAAAATCCGAATATCTTTCTAAACTGCTTAAAAAAATGGGTATCAAGCACAATGTATTAAATGCTAAGCACCATGAAAAAGAAGCGTATATTATCGCTCAAGCAGGAAGATTGGGAGCTGTTACTATTGCAACTAACATGGCAGGCAGAGGTACAGACATCTTGCTTGGTGGTAATGCGGAGTACCTTGCAAAAGAAGAGGGGAAGGGTATTATTGAGACATGTCTGTAAAGCACAGATCAGGAGATAAGTGTG
>CALUWK010000050.1 GCA_944324475.1 Candidatus Gastranaerophilales bacterium | reverse complement strand
TGAAAATTAAATAATTAAGCCCTGGTAGCTCAGCTGGATAGAGCAACTGCCTTCTAAGCAGTAGGTCATGCGTTCGAATCGCATCCAGGGTAGATTAAAAAAAGGATAAGTTTTTCTTATCCTTTTTTTAATATCTTAAAGTGCGATGAGAACGCCGCGTTCGAGCGGATTTTGACTAGGGCGGAACAGAGCTTTAGCTCGTTGTGAGCCCGTATGTTTGAGCAATTTTACGAAGTGGCAGGGCGAAGCCCAAAAACGGAGTGATAAAATTGCGAGTTGTCAAAATCCAAGACAGAGCATCCAGGGTAGATAACTTAAAAACTCCCATTCAAGGGAGTTTTTGCGTTATATAACCTGAAGAATTCTCAGCATCCCCCAATAAGGAAGAGTAATTAATTATTGAGCCTTTATTATAGGTCTGGGGTCCCTGTTCGAATCGCATCCAGGGTAGATTAAAAAAAGGATAAGAAAAACTTATCCTTTTTTTAATATCTTAAAATGCGATGAGAACGCCGCGTTCGAGCGGATTTTGACTAGGGCGGAACAGAGCTTTAGCTCGTTGTGAGCCCGTATGTTTGAGCAATTTTACGAAGTGGCAGGGCGAAGCCCAAAAACGGAGTGATAAAATTGCGAGTTGTCAAAATCCAAGACAGAGCATCCAGGGTAGATAAATCAAAAGGACCCGCACAAGACGGGTCTTTTGTTTTATTATACCAAGATGACTCTTCTCAGCATCCCCCAATAAGGAAGAGTAATGGTTATTAAGCCTTACTTGTAAAAATAAAAATTTATTATAATTATTTGACATTATTTAGTGTTGTATAGTAAGCTGTGTTAATGAAAGATTTTACAAAAAAAATTTTATTATTGCTGTTATTATTAGCCTTACCGGTTTATGCTTCAACTTGGAAACAAGTGAGTGAAAAGACATACATTGATATAGAGAATATTGAAAGATATAAAAATAAACATAATTTTGATAATGCCGTAATATATTCCTTTTGGATTAAAAGTTTGAACGATAAAAGCCAATTTTTTTTAGACGATGAAAAAAATTATAATAAAAAAGTCTGGTATAAAATGGTTAAAATGTTAGTTAATTGTTCAGACAAATCATTGGCTGCTAAGTCTTTTGCAATTTATGATATAAAAGGTCAAGCCATAGATCTTTATGAAGCATCTGATTATGAAATACAATGGTCAAGTATAATTCCTGAAACAATGGGGGAACTATATTATAACGGCATTTGTTTACCATAATTTTATACATTATAGTAATAAAATAAATTTTGCTTATAAGCATATAAATATAACCACACACGAACTTGATGAGACCCTGAAAAAATTTCAGGGTGACAAATTAGCTTATTTTTATTGCACGAAAAAAATTTGTACAAAACAAAGCCATTTTTGCATTAAAAAACGCCTGTACTTACAGGCGTTATAATTAAAATATATATTTAAAATTTATACATATTCATTTTATATTTTACTAAATCTTGAGCATTTTCATCAAAATAACTACAATATTCTTTCTTCGTCAGATTATGATTTTCCTTTTTCAAAATCTCTTGTTTGAGTTCATTAAAATCTTTTTTATGAACTTCAACAAATGAATCAAGCATTTCTTCTTCCATTTTTGTTATCATAGGAAAAAATTCTTTTCTTATCTGTTTTTCCAAATTTGGTATTTCTGCCATAACATCTTTTGATGCAAGTTTAAATAAATCACTATATTTCTTTGGAGAATACCCACTATCTTTACAAAAAATCTCCAATGATTTTAAATGAGCATTATAAAATCCTTTAGTATATAACAATTTCTGGATAACTTTTTTCTCTTTTTTATCAGGTTTAATTACATACCCTTCACCCAAATTTAAACTTATGTTATATATATTAATAAAATCTGATTTAAATTCTGGATATTTAAGTGCTTGATTAGCAATATCCATAAAATATTCAACATCTTCAGTATAATCAGGTGTTAATTCATTTACTTTTTTATAATCTTTTATAGCTTTACTATATTCACCTTTAAGCAATTCAATACCCGCTCTTGCAAAATAAGCAGGATAATATTTCGGGGATTTTTCAATAATTTTATTTAAATCAATTATTGCATCATCATATTCACCTTCCCAAGCCTTATTACAAGCTTGTTCAAGAAATTTATCGTTTGATGTATAACTATCTGAAAATGCAAAAATAAAAGTAGATGAAATAATTAAAACAAAAAGAACAATTAAAAATTTTGTCATACTAACTACGTATGCTTTCTCCAACCTCTATGCGGTTTTACACCTTTTTTCTTACACTCAGGTTTATGTTTGTGTTTTGGATCATGGCAATTTGGTTTAGGTGGATGCGGGCGATGATGGCGAACATAGTGTTCATCTGTTTTTTGGTAAATAATTTCTGTGTTATCTTTTCTCCAGCCAAACCAAGTAAAAGCTTCAGCTTTAGTTTGAGCATAAATAGAAATAATAAGCGTAAAAATTAGTAAGCCCAATATTTTTTTTACCATGAAACCTCCCACATATAACAGCTATCATTTTCTTATACTATTTAAATTTTGTCAATAAAATTAATATTTTACAGCAATTTTTAAACATTTATCTTTATTATTTTTAAAAAAATGGTAGCCCTCGATTATATTATCAAAATTAATTTCATTTGTGATTAAAAAATCAGTTGAAATTTTTTTATTTTTAATTAATTTCATTAAATATTCACAACAAAAAGCGTCAACCCCGCCAGTTTTAAAAGTTAAATTCTTTCCATACATTATCGGCAATGGTAAAATTTGATTTTCTTCATACATTGCAGGAACAACAACAATAGCATTTGCTCTCGCTATTTTCCATGACATTTCAAAAGTATTTTTTGCTCCGGCAGCTTCAATAACCCTATCTACACCCCTATTTTTTGTTAATTTTAAAATTTCATTTATAACATCTTTTTTATTAGGATTAATTATAAAATCAGCTAAACCTTCTTTTTTTGCCACATCAAGCCTAAAATCATTTACATCAATTAAAATTATTTTATTAGCACCAAAATACTTTAAACATAAAGCACAACATAACCCAACAGGTCCTGCTCCAATTATTGCTATAAAATCATTTTTATCAATTTCAGCCAATTTTGCACTCCAAAAACCTGTTGACAATACATCCCCTACAAAAAGAGCATTTTTATCAGTAACATTTTTAGGAATTTTAGTTAATGTATAATTAGAAAAAGGAACTCTTACATACTCGCCATGCCCGCCATCAATCGAACAACCTAATAACCAACCGCCATTTTCGCAATTATTTACATAACCTTTTTTACAATAAAAACATTTTCCGCAAAAACTTTCACAATTAACTGCAACTCTGTCACCAATTTTTAATTTAACATTTTTACCTTTTTCAACAATTATTCCAACAAACTCATGCCCCAGCGTAGTTTTTTCAACTGCCTTAGGTACCAGTCCTTCTACTATGTGCAAATCGCTTGTACAAATCGAAGAATACGTAACTTTGATAATAGTATCATCATCATTTAAAATTTTTGGTATCTCTTTTTCAACTATTTCAATAGTTTCATCACTATTCCAAATTAGAGATTTCATTTAACACCTTTATAATTTAACCAAATTAAAAACTTTATTTATATCCTCAATAATTAAATTCTCTTTTAAACGACAAACTTTATATATTTCATCCAAAGGCACTCTATCATAAAATTCTTTCTTACCTCCGTAATTTAAAACTTTTACATTGCTTGAACCATAAAAACTTGCAATTTTTTCTCCAAAACCACCAGACAAAACCCCGTCTTCAAGTGTTATTATAATCTTGTGTTCTTTTTTAAGTTCCTCCAAAAGTTCTTCATCAAGCCCTGTTATAAATCTGGGATTAATGACTGTTGACGTTATATTAAAAATTTCCTTAATTTTTTGAGCCGTTTTTTTAGCCAAGGGCAAAAAATTTCCAAGCCCTAAAATTGCAATTTCGGAGCCTTTTTGCTCTATTTTATACTTATTCAAAATTGAATAATTGGTTTTATCCTCAATTCCACTTGAAATAACATCAATATTAGGAACCCTTATTGCTGTTGAATATTTATTTTGTTTTACTGACCAATCCAACATAGCAAGATATTCTTCTTTATTTGTCGGAGCAAGATAAACCAAATTTGGAATATTCATCATTAAAGGTATATCAAAGCAAGTTAAATGAGTAGCATCAGCATTTGTTAAACCACCCCAATATACAAGAATTGTCGCAGGTGAATTATTTAAACATAAATCCTGAGAAAGTTGGTCATAAGCCCTTTGAATAAAAGAACTCATAACAGCTAAAATCGGTTTCGCTCCGTTTTTTGCAAGTCCTGAAGCAAACGCAACAGCATGTTGCTCTGTAATTCCTGTATCAACATATTGATTTTTTAAAGTTTCTCTAAATTTTTTATTAAATCCGCTAACTCCAGGGGTTGCAGGAGTAATAGCAACAATAGCAGAATCTTTTTTAGCTTCCCTTAAAATATAATCTGTTGTAATATTTGTATAATTTTCTTTCTCAACAGTTGGAGAGTTATAAAAATTATCCAATGTATGCGGTACAATCCAGTGGAATGTCTCCTTATTTTCTTCAGCTTCTTTTAGGCCACAACCCTTAAGGGTATTAATGTGTACTATAGTAGGATGATTTATATCTTTAACTTTTTTGAAAGCTTCAATCAATTTTTCAATACAATTCCCTTTATCGACGTATAAGTAATCAAATCCCAAAGCTTTAAAAAAATTGAGTTCGCTTTCACCTTTTGTTTCTCTCAATAATTTTAAATTTTTATATAATCCACCTGAATTTTCAGCTATAGACATATCATTATCATTTACAATTATTATAATGTTACTATTTAAATCTGCTGCACAATCCAGTCCTTCAAATGCTTCTCCACCGCTTAAAGAACCGTCTCCAATAAGTGCAATAATATTTCCTTTTTCATTTTTTAAGTCCCTTGCTTTTGCAAGACCCACAGCAAGACTTATTGATGTTGATGTATGTCCTATTTTAAAAATATCATGTTCACTTTCCTCAGGTGCAGTATAACCTGTATAAGTATAATACTCTGCAGGATCAATAAATCCTTTTTTCCTTCCAGTAAGTATTTTATGAGGATAACATTGATGTGAAACATCAAAAACTATTTTATCAACAGGCGAATTAAAAACCCTATGCAAAGCAATGGTAGCTTCAACTATCCCTAAGTTAGGTCCCATATGCCCACCTATTTCATTAACTTTTTTAATTATCAATTCTCTAATTTCAGATGAAAGATTTTCCATTTCTTTATCTGAAAGATTTTTCAAATCTTTTGGTTCATTAATTTTATCTAAAATCATTTTTATAATCTCCATTCTAACGAAAATATGAACATAATATATCAAACTTTCTTTAATACATTTCATTATTAATACATATATTAACCTGATTTTAAAATTTTACCAAATTCAATCATATTACTTAACTTTAAGCCACAATTTTTTAAACAAATTTTTATAACATTCAATAGAAAAATAATATCCAATTTTATTAAAAGTATTAGGATATTTTTTAGTTAAGAATTGAAAATATTTATACAATCCAAAAGCAGGAATTAAGCTAAAAATCAAACTTGCAATTTTATATGCAAAATTATCACCCTCAAAAAATTTATATCTTAAAAACAAAATCAAAAAAGATAAAATTGAAATTAAGGTTAATAAAAATAACTTTTTAAATATATTAATTTTTAAATCATCAATATATTTGAACATTCCAAATAATTTAGCTAACAAATATGAAGCAAATGGAGAACATATTGTAAAAAATGAAGTTATATCAAAGTAATTATTTATTAATGTATTCAATTTGCTATTCATATAAAGTGGGCTTAATAAAAGCATTGGAATAACTCCGACAAAATTAATAAAAAACAAATATCCGTTTAAACTTAAAAAGATTACATATAATATTATTTTTAAAATGATTTTTTTGTTTAATTTTTGTTCCATATTTTATTATGCTTTATTTTTCAATATTTTTATCATGGCTTAATTATAACATATATTTAACCTATTATGGTATATAAATATACTTCTAATGGGGGTAGAGTATTATACCTTAATAAGTCATAATTTTTATTATGGAAGATAGAAATTTTAAGAAATTATTTGGCGCAAGAGTACGTTATTTAAGAAAATTGGCAGGATTGAGCCAAGAAAAATTAGCAGAGCTTATAGGTTTATCAACAAAGACTATTTCTTATATTGAAAATTCTAAAAATACTTTGAGCTTTAATAAATTGCCATTGTTGGCTAAAGCTCTTAATGTTCCTGTTTATAAATTATTCATATTCGAGCCCGATTGTGATAGTAAAGAAAAATTAGAATATTTATTAACTTCAGCGACAGAAAAAGAAATTAATGCTTTATCAGAAATTATAAAAACTATTTTGGCTATTAAATAGCTTATTTGCTATTTTTTAATTTTTTAAACAAATTTTTATAACATTCAATAGAAAAATAATAACCAACTTTGCCAAAAGTATTAGGATATTTCTTGCCAAGCCAATTTAAAATTCGGTAGTAAATGAAGAGAAATGGATAAAGATATAATGGATTTTCGTCTGCAATATAAGAAATTTTTAAAGGATTAATTTGAATAGAATAATTCAAAGATTTATTTAAAATATAATTTAATACGCATACAATAATCAACCCAAAAATTATATTTAATTTATCAAGTTTTTTGAATATTCCGGATATTTTTGCAATTAAATAAAAGCATATAATAGTAAGGCATATAAAAATTAATCCAAAAAATACCCAATCATTGTTAGGTGTAATATTTTTAGGCAATAAATTTGCAATTGAGGTGAACAAAAATAAGTATATGTATTTTCTATTTAATAGCAAAAATAATCCAATTCTTAAAATATATTCTATTATTTCTTTTAATTTCATTTGTTTTTAATCCTTTTTAAAATAATATAACAAAAAGGGCTTGTTTAGCCCCTTTTGTTAATTCCAGACAATAATTTTTTAAGCAAATTTTTATAACATTCAATAGAAAAATAATAACCAATTTTATTAAAAGTATTAGGATATTTTTTAGTTAAGAATTGAAAATATTTATACAATCCAAAAGCAGGAATTAA
>CALUWK010000049.1 GCA_944324475.1 Candidatus Gastranaerophilales bacterium | reverse complement strand
AAAACTTTTCTCATAGTGTTAACAACTAATGTTGCAAGAGCTTCACCTTCAACATCTTCAGCAATTAACAATAATGATTTACCGTCACGGGCAACTTGTTCTAAGATAGGTACTAAATCAGCAATTAAGTTAATTTTTTTATTTACACAAAGAACATAAGCGTCTTCTAAAACTGCTTCCATTCTTTCAGCATCAGTAATAAAATAAGGTGAAATATAGCCTTTATCAAATTGCATACCTTCTACAATTTTTTTATCTGTTCCGAAAGTTTTTGATTCTTCAACAGTTATAACGCCGTCCGTTCCAACAACTTCCATACAATCAGCAATTAAATCACCGATAAATTTATCGTTACCTGCTGAAATTGCAGCAACTTGAGCTCTCATTTCTTTTGAATCAACAGATTTAGACATTTTTTTGATTTCTTGATGAGCTACTTTAACAGCAGATGAAATACCACGTTTAATTCCCATTGGATTTGCGCCTGCTGTAAGATTTTTAATACCTTCTTTGAAAATTGCTTGAGCTAAAACTGAAGCCGTTGTTGTACCATCGCCAGCAACATCATTAGTTTTAGATGAAACTTCTTTTAATAATTGAGCTCCAGCATTTTCTAAACCGTCTTTCAATTCAATTTCTTTAGCAATTGTAACACCATCATTAACAATTTGTGGTGTACCAAATTTCTTTTCAATAATTACGTTACGACCTTTTGGTCCAAGTGTAACTTTAACAGCATCTGCAACAGCATTAACGCCTTTTAATAATGCTTCTCTTGCAGTTGTATCAAAAACGACTTTCTTCGCCATAATTTTTACCTCATTTCTAACTAATACAATACTTTTTAAGCTAAAATTGCTAAAGCGTCTTTCACGCTAATAATTTTATATTCAACATCATCGATTTTAACATCCGTTCCTGAATATTTTGCAAAAAGAACTATATCACCAACTTTAACTTCCATGGGTTCTTTTTCGCCATTATCAAGAGTCTTTCCAGGACCAACAGCAACAACTTCACCTTTTTGCGGTTTTTCTTTTGCACTATCAGGAATAAAAATTCCACCTGATGTTTGTTGAACATCATCAATAACTTTGATAACAATTCGATCTGCTAAAGGTTTAATCATAATATCCTCCATTTTTCTTATTTTCTACAAGTTCACCCTTCTATAATAACGGCAAAATTAAAAATAACTAATTATGTTAATAAAAAATTAATTATTCATTCAAATAATTCTAAAAAACTCCAACATTGCTTTTAAATAGCATTTATTATAAAATTCTCGTATAGTTATATAAAGAAGAAAGAAGAAAAAAATGACAAACATGCCTGAAAGTAAAAAAATGGTACTTACGGTTGGTGGGAAAACCGTAGAAGTTGAAACAGGAAAATACGCAAAACAAGCAACAAGCTCTGTAACAGTAAGATGCGGAAATACAATGCTATTTGTACATGCAACAGTTAGCAAAGAACCTCGTGTAGGGATAGATTTCTTCCCGTTGTTAATCGATTATGAAGAAAGAATGTCTGCAATAGGTAAAATCCCCGGAGGATATACAAGAACAGAAGGAAGAAGCTCTGAAAAAGCAATATTAATTTCAAGATTAATAGATAGACCAATTAGACCTCTATGGCCTAAAGGATATAGAAATGATGTTCAAATCGTTTCACAATTATTTGCTTATGATCAAGAAGAACAACCGGATATTTTATCAATTATCGGTGCTTCAACTGCCCTAATGTTATCAGGTGCTCCCTTTGAAGGCCCTGTTGGCGCTGTTAGAGTAGGAAGAATAGATGGCCAATTTATTGCAAACCCAACTCATTCTCAAGACGAAAAATCAGATATGAATATCGTTATTGCAGGTACTCATGATTCAGTTATCATGGTTGAAGCAGGTTGCAACTTTGTAACCGAAGACGATATTATGGCAGCAGTTGAATTTGCTCAAGTTGAAATAAGAAAACAATGCGAAGCACAATTAGCTTTTGCTAAAGAATGTGGAGTTGAAAAACAAGAGTTTGTTAATCCTTATGACACATCAGAATTAGCTGCAATCATTAAAGAAACAGCTTATGATGCTGTGGTTGACGCATATCACACAACAGATAGAGACCAAAGAAGCGAAAAACTTGATAAAATTAAAGAAGTTGTTAAAGAAAAAATCGAAGCATTAGGTGAAGAACATCCTATCGCTAAAATGATTGAAGAAACAGGCATTGATTTTGTTGCTGAAGAATTTAAAGCTCTTGAAAAGAAAATCATGAGAGCAATGATTAAAAATGAAGGCATAAGAGCAGACGGAAGAACAACAACAGAAGTTCGCCCTATTTGGTGCGAAGTTGGGGTTTTACCTATGGTTCATGGTTCTGCTGTATTTACAAGAGGTCAAACTCAAATTTTATCAGTTGCAACTCTAGCTGGCCCGGGTATGGCTCAAGAACTAGATGGCGTTGATCCTGTTAGAACAAAAGGCTACATGCATAAATACATTTTCCCAGGATTCTCAGTTGGCGAAGTAAAACCTCTAAGAGGCCCGGGCAGACGTGAAGTAGGTCATGGAAATTTAGCAGAAAGAGCTAATGTTCCAGCACTTCCATCTCAAGAAGAATTCCCATACACAATAAGAGTAACATCAGACGTTTTAGAGTCAAACGGTTCAACATCAATGGGTTCAACCTGTGCAAGCTCTATGGCATTAATGGATGCTGGTGTTCCTGTTAAATGTATGATTGGCGGTGTTGCAATGGGTCTAATCCATGAAGAAGATACTGACATCGTTTTAACAGATATTCAAGGCATTGAAGACTTTTTAGGTGATATGGACTTTAAAGTCACAGGCAATGAAGACGGGATTACTGCTCTTCAAATGGATATGAAAATAAAGGGCATATCTAACCCTACACTAAGAAAAGCACTAGCACAAGCCAAAGATGGCAGACTACATATCATGAATTGTATGAAAGAAGTAATTAGCGCTCCAAGGCCTGAAATTTCACCTAATGCACCAAGATTATTATCTATGACAATACCTCAAGAAGACATAGGAACAGTAATCGGACCTGGCGGTAAAACAATCAGAGGAATTATCGATGCAACAGGCGCTGAAATTGACATCCAAGATGACGGTAAAGTTACTATCACATCAAACGATAAAGAAGGCGCTGAATTAGCTAAGAAAATGATTCAAGATTTAACTTTCAAGGCAGAAGTTGGCATGGTTTGTAAAGGTAAAGTAGTTAGAATTATTCCAATCGGTGCATTTATTGAATTGGCTCCAGGAAAAGACGGCATGGTTCATATTTCACAAATCTGTAACGAAAGAATTGAAACTATTGAACCACATTTAACAATAGGACAAGAAGTTATTGTTAAAGTTCAAAAAATCGATGATAAAGGTAGAGTAAATCTAACAATCAAAGGTGTTACAGACGAAGAAAAAGCTCAATTATAATAAAAAACCCTGATTAAAATCAGGGTTTTTTATTGCTCAAAAAAAGAAAATACTGTATCATAATATCAAATGAAAAAGATTAAAAAAATAAAACTAATTTTATTAACATTAATGATGTTTTTACTCAGTGGTTGTGCAACCTTAACTTATGTAGGGGATGACTATAATTCAAACAACACTCAAACAGTTAAAACAAATGAAGATTTTATCTTTAATGTATATAAAAAAACAAATGATAATATTAACGTAAAAATGGGGATATCAAAAACCCCTGTCCCTGAAATTCTAGCTCTTTACATCCAAATTGAAAATTTATCTTATGAAACACCATATATCTTTAAAGTTGAAGATTTATCAATGTCAAACCCTGATAAAACTTTGCAATTTATAACTTCAAATAACTATCTTGACATTTGGCAAAATCAAGAAGCTTCCTCAATGGCTGCAATGAGTTCAATGGGGGCAACTTTAACAAATATGACAGGCATGAACGCAAATTACAATGAATTCAACCAAACAATGGTTCAAAATTCTTCCGAACAATCTAATAAATCAGCATTTTCAAGACTTGAAACAATAGGAAATCAAATACTTAAACACTCAATTAAACATTCAGCAACAATAAGCCCAAGAAGAAGCCAATATTTCTATTTTTTCTTTGAAGATTTAGACAAGTATCCAATAATTGTTCAATATAAAAACCTCAGCTATCAGTTTCAACTCTAAACTTTTTCATATTTTACAACATCTATATTGTCCGCATTCATTTCTTTTAATAATTCAGCATAACAGTTATAATACTCAGCTAATGCAGATTCATACCCAAGCATAAGCTCCAAATACAATTTTTTAGACACTAAAAACGAAGTTAAGTCAATTTCTTTTTTATCCAAGTTAACCTTTGATTCCTTCAATAAATCCCTTGAATTAGATAAAAGTTCTTTATTATAAAAATTAAGATTGTCTCTTGCTATAACAAATTTTTCCCAAGCATCTGTTAAATCTCTTATAACGTCAACTTTAACATCTTCATAACGCAATTTTGCCTTTTCAATTTCAAGTTCTGCATTTCTTATTTCAGGTTTATATCTATAAAACAAAGGAATATTAACCAAACTTGCCCCAACATAAGCCCCCGAAAGATAATTTCCAGTCGCAGACACACCCTTTGTTTGATAAGCATATCCGCCAATCAACTCAACATCAGGGATTAACTGACTTTTTACCACCTTCAAATTAAATTTTGCACTTTCAACCTCCTGAGAGGCTTTTAATAAATCATATCTTTTAGAAAGCGCATAAGCCTTAATCTTTTCAAAATCGAAACCATTATCCAATGGACTTACAGTATCCAGCGCTTCATAATTATCGTCCAGATAATCTTCTTTTGTATCATAATTTATTTCACTTGTATTCATGGTTGAATTTAAACGATTTTGCGCAAAAATAACCTCAGATTTTGCAATATTAGTATACATTATAGCTCTATTAAGTGCAATTTCTGCCTGTATTACCTCAGTTTTTGGCAACTTTCCTTTTTCAGATTCTTTTTTTGCAAAATCAAGCAATTCTTTTGAAAGTTCCTGCTGTTCTATTAAAATCTTTAAATAAGATTTTTTTAGCAATAAATCAATATAAGCCTTTTTTACTCCCAAAATTAACTGTTGTTCTTTAAATTTTTGATTATTATAAGCAGCAGTCGACTCAGACTTTTGATAGTCTTTTCTTTTGCCTCTTTTTAAAATTTCAATAGTATAATCAGCACCTATTTGTTGCGGGTTGCCCTCACCTGCTGTTCCTATATTTTGAAAAGTATGCAAAGATGGATTTTGAAGTCGGTCTGCTATACTAATTTCATTTTTAGACGTCTCAACGTTCAATTTTTCTATCTTAACTCTTGGATTTGCTTGCATAGTAATATCTATTGCCTGTTTCAAATCAATTTTCTTATTCTCAACAAGAGCAAAAGACAAACTATTTAATAAAATTATTATTAAAAATAGAACTATTTTTTTCATTGTCTGCTTCAAGCTTTAATCCGTATATATATTATAAAACATAAGAAAAAAAATATTGCTTAAATTTATAAAATAAGTAAAAATATTAACTATGAATTATTTTTACCAAAAAACAAAACTAGGCTATATAACAATTATTGAAAATAACAATAAAATTATTGAATTAAAATTTAACAAGATAAAAAATAATTCAAATTTCATCTTATCTCCTTTAATTAAAAAAACTTTCACGGAACTTGATGAATATTTTAGAGGAATAAGGAAAAAATTTGACATACCAATAGAACCTAACGGAACAAATTTTCAAAAAAAAGTTTGGCAAGAACTAATTAAAATTCCTTACGGAACCTATACAACATATAAAGATATAGCAAACAAAATCGGAAATAAAAATGCTTCAAGAGCAGTTGGAAATGCAAATAATAAAAATCCGATTTTAATTATAATTCCCTGTCACAGAGTAATCGGTTCAAATAATAAATTAAAAGGATACTCTCAAGGAGTGAGCTATCAGGAAAAACTTTTAAAAATAGAAAAAATTATATAGGAGAAAAATATGAACATTCAAGAATCACTTAAAAATCTATCTTATGGAGTTTATGCGGCGACTGTTAAAGATGAAGAAAAATCAACAGGATGCATCGTAAACAGTCTCATTCAAGTTACCTATAATACAGTAGCAGTAAGCATTAACCATAACAATTACACAAATATTTGCATAAAAAAATCAAAACACTTTGCAATTTCAATTTTGCCAGAAGATATTGATGAGAATATAATTCCAATATTTGGTTTTCAATCCGGAAAAAATATTAATAAGTTTGAAAACATAGAAAATATAACAATCTCTAATCTTAATATAATCCCAAATTCTATAAGTTATTTAATTTTAGACGTAATAAATACAATAGAAACCGAAACTCATACAATCTTTATTGCAAAAATAACAGAAGGTGATGTTATTAATCCAAATAAAAAACCCATGACTTATGCATATTACCATCTAATCAAAAAAGGACTAACTCCAAAAAATGCTCCAACATATATTGAAAAAAAATCAGAACAAAAAGGCTATAGATGCTCAATATGCGGATACATTTACCAAGGGGATATTAAAAATGAACCAAATGATTTTGTATGCCCAATATGCAAACAACCAAAAAATGTTTTTAAAAAAATTTAATCAGTCTTTACTGAATTTTTTACTCCATTTTGCAACATAAAAACTCTCCAAAATAACAGATAACAAAATCGCAAAAAAGCCTATATAAAAAGCTGCATTTAAATCTTTATATTCATGAAATATTATCATAGCAAGAATTATCGTATAAACAGGTTCAAGATTATACGACAAGTTAACACTAAAAGCGGAAAGTTTTTTTAACGCACTGACTTGAAAATAATATAAAAACACAGTACAAAACAAAGCCAAAATTATAAGATAAAACAAATCTAATCCCACAGGAAAAATATTTTTAACAGGAAAAAAATGTAAATAAAAAGGCAAAAAAGTCGCTATACAAATTAATCCACCTATCATTTCATAAAATAAAACCATTTTAAGATTATAATTTGCAACTTTTTTATTAAAAATTGTGAAAAGTGCTGCTAAAAATGCTGAAAATATACCAATCAACACTCCTGTTCTAAAACTACTATCAAAATTAAAAATCAAAATTATACCAAAAATTGTTATTAAGCTAAACAAAAATTCATGTTTAAAATACCTGTGCTTATTAATTATAGGATCAATCAAAGCAGTAAAAAAACTAATTAAAGAAAGGCAAACAGTTCCAACAGAAATATTTGAATATTTTATACTACCATAAAAAAATACCCAATGAAGCCCTAAAAGAGCACCTACGCCTGCCATTTTAAAAAAATCTTTAAGCTT
>CALUWK010000048.1 GCA_944324475.1 Candidatus Gastranaerophilales bacterium | reverse complement strand
AAGACCTGACTTACAGACTAGACACTCTGATTCAGTACATATTGAACAATTTTCAAAAGTTTCAGAACAATTTGTACAGGTATTTGTAGTTGATGACATATATTGACCCAAAGGGCATGTACCAGAGCTATCCCCCCCAGATCCCCCTGATGGTTTAGACACCATAATTGAAGACATTGAAAGTTTTTTTGAAATGATTGGAGAAAAAGCTGCAGCAATGCAACTTATTGTAATTAAACTAACCATAAGTTCAATTAAGCTAAAGGCTTTTAGAAAATATTTTATATTTTTCTGAAAAGGTACTCCAAGCATATATTCCCGTCTCCGATTACGTTTTGTATTTTTAGACATTCAACAATATCAAATTCCTTTTTTCCGCTTAATTTTAATTTCAATGTTTGCTCGGAAATATCAAGTAAGCTTGCTATATTAGAAATTTTCATATTATTTTTAGTTAATTCCGATAACAAATTTTTAAACATATTTTCATTAAATTGATGTAAGTTTAGATTATTCATCATTATTTTATAGTGTCACTAAAATCTTACTTCAATATAATACAGTAGTCAAGAAATTAAAATTCTTTATTCAGGTAATTTAATATACAGTTTGCAAAATTAGCATTTTTCCTATATTATTTTGCAAAGATAGGGAGCAAAATGAATACTTTAAGCAAAGAAAAATTAAATTTTCAAAAAACAAAAAAAGGGCTAACCAATCTCAAAATCTCCCAACTTACAGGCATTCCAATCAGTAATATTGACAAAATATTTAGTGGAGCAAATAAAAATCCAACTCTTGATACACTTCAAAAAATTGCAGGTACATTAGATTGTTCTATTGATGATTTTATTAATTATGAAAATACGCCAGTTGAACCTGTTTATTTGGATAAAAAAATAAAAGAAATTTTTAAATTAATTCAAGAAAATAAAATATATATAAAAATTTTTGAAAATATAAAATGCTTAAATCAAGAAGATTTAGAGCTTTTTTTAAATTTTTCAGAAAGACTTAAAAAATAATGTAAAGTTTTATTTCAATTTTATAAAAAGAGTCAATATATTTACTTAAAAAAACTTTTTATATATAAAAGTATATAATTTATATATAATCAGGTGAAAAATTGATTCAATTAAATGTCGACTTTACATTATTAAATAAATTTTTTGGTATTCCCATAAAGAGGATTTTTCAATATGCCAATAAGGATATTGAAGAAATTATGGAGCTAGAAGCCGCACAAGGCAACCAAAAAGCAGCCAATTATAAAAAAATTCTTTCAGATCCTGATAAAATTTTGGAAATTTTTAAACTTGCAAATGTTGAAAATAAACTCATAATTTTGCAAAATATGTCTGAAGGAGATTTGGACAATCTTTTGCCATATTTAACTCAAGAACAACTTGCAAAAGGATTAAATTTTTTTACTGAAGAAAAATTATTGGAATTTTCGAGCAAACTTCCCATTGAAGAACTTTGCGGGATGATTTTTGAAAAATTCACTCTTTTGGATGTACTTTCTTTTATGAGTGAAGATTCAATGGATAAATTTATCATGGAACCTGATGTTGAAAGAAAATATGCACAAAATTATTTTGAAAGTTTAGACAAAGAAACTCTTGAAAAAATTATGATGTATTCATTCGGAGAAGAATTTGAAGGAAAAAATCGGGATGAATATCTGCAGCATCTGGAAAATCTTGAATTTAAAGAATATAAAAGGTTTTTGCTTTCAATGGAAAGAGAAAATAAAATAAATTTAATAAACGGAATTGCAGCTCAAGAACCCGATTTGGTGTATCTTTTAGAACCAAGTGACATAATTGCTCCAATGGAACTTTTGATGAAGGAAGATAAAGTAAAATTAATGTCAACACTGGACTCTGAGTTTTTAATTCCTATGATTCAGGAATTGCCGCTTGATTTAACACAAATTGTTTTAACGCAAATTGACCAGAACGATTTTGCTGAAATTCTCGCAAGGGATTTTCAAGATATTTTATCTTCTGTTGTTCTTTTTTCAAACAAAGCAGCTTAAATTTTGAATGCTTTTTTATAAAACAAAAATCCACCCAAAAGCGCTATTGAAAAAACAGGAAGCCACGCGGCAAAAAATGGCGGAATGGTTCCTGTGGCGCCAAGATTTAGGGATAATGCTCTTATAACATAGTATATAAAAATTATTAAGATACTAAATAGAAAACCTCGATTATATCTGACTCTAGGGGGAGTAATTGCAAGAGGAACTCCAATTAAAGCAAGCGCAAAAGTTGTTACAGGAAGTGCCAATTTATCAAAAAGATTAATTTTATATTCAAGATATACTTTTTTTTCTAAGTGTTCCTTTTGCTTTTTAATATGACGCATTAATTTAAAGAAATTAAATTCACTTGTTGTTTCTTTCACCATTTCATTAACATCACCTATGCCAAAACTGACATTAGATTCCTCAAAAAGACTTGTATTAAATATCTTTCCATCTTTTGAAATAGTATAAATAACACCATCATCAAACTTCCAACCATAATCAGAAGTTGAACCTTTGTTTGCTTGAACTATTTGAATATTTTTAGGATTTGAAATATCAACAACAGTAACGTTGTTCAAAGTTTTATCTTTACACCACTGTGCATAAAAAAGACGTTTTAAATTTCCGTCTTTGTCTATATCTTTAATAGTAAAATTCATTTTATTCTCGGGTATATGTTTTTGTTCAAGCGAATATATAGCTAAGGATTTTGATTGAACAGAGGTTATCGGAACAATAAGCTCATTTATTAAAAAACTTGCAACAGTCATAACAAGTGCAAAACAAAAAATAGGACGACTAATTCGCTCTATACTAATCCCACAAGCTTTAAAAATTGTTATTTCAGATTTCAAACTTAAATCATTAACTGTCATAACAGTTGCAAATAAAGTTGAAATAGGAATTGTAAGCACAAAAACCTGTGGTAAATTAAGCACAATCATCATTATGGCAATATGAAAAGGAATGCCGTATAATGATATTTGTTTAATTAACTGTGTAAAGGTTTCCGAAGCAAAAATAATTGATGTAAAAACAATAACTCCAAGCGTAAAAACATCAATCAACTGTTTTAGAATGTATCTATCTAAAATACTTAATTCTTGCCACTTTGCTTTAAAATAAGCTTTAATGCTTTTATATTTTGAATATATTTTTTCCGCTATTATCATACATCCTTGCTCTTTGTTGCGCTATGGATTCAAATAATCTGATTTTCTCATCATCCGTGTAATTTTTCAAGTCATTAAATCTTTTATTTAACAAATCGAAAGCTTTTTCAATATTATCAATGTTATTTTCCAACATATCAAAAGCCAACTTACTATCAGTCATCGCAAGTCTTGTGGTGTCTTTAAAACCACTTGAAGCAATCTGTTTTGCTTTAGGGCTTGCAATATCAAACAATAAAAAAGATAAAATCGTTGGCAAATGTGAAATTTGAGCACAACATTCATCATGATATTTCATATCAAAAAGATAAGGGTAAGCCCCGGCATCAACAATAATTTTCTTTAAAAGCTCATTATTTTTTTCAATTAACCACTTAGCGCCAATAAAAAGATTATCCCTTGAAGCTTCAAAACCAAATTCATGCGAACCTGCCATGGGATGAGACAAAATAAAATTAAAATTATATTTTTTTTCAATCAATTTTGTTTTTACAGATGAAACATCTGCAACAATAGTTTTTAAATCCAATATATTATTTAATTCGTCTAGTATCTTAGGAGTTTTTCCGATTGTTGAACATACAAACACTATATTGCAATTTTTTATTGTTGTAATTTCATCACTTGCAATTTTGCAAAAAGGTGCAGCTTCCTTATAGCTTGAAGATGAAACACAATACAATTCATAACAAGATTTATTTGCTAAGACCTTCAATAAAGATCCGCCAATCAAACCAAGACCAATAATACCAACTTTAATTTTTTCTTCCATAAAAAAATTATATAATAAATTTTTTTTGTTGTAATTCCAATTTTCTAATCTTAGTTTTTATTATATAATCTATTCAAACAAAGGAGTTTGATATGTCTGAAGATTTCATTAAAAAAGGCAAAGCTTTTAAATTTGGCGACAATATTTCAACCGACCATATTGCACCGGGAAGGTTGTTTCATCTAAGAAACAATCTGGAAGAATTTTCAAAACATGTATTAGAAGATGCCGATCCGGAATTTGCTTCAAAAGTACAAAAAGGAGATTTTGTTGTTGCAGGGAATAATTTTGGACTGGGTTCAAGCAGAGAACATGCTCCTCAAATTATAAAACTGGCAGGGGTCGGAGCTGTTATAGCTAAATCATTTGCAAGAATATTTTATAGAAACGCCATAAACATCGGGCTTCTAGCAATCGAGTGTGATACGGATAAAATAAATAGTGGTGATGAATTGGAGCTTGATATAAAAAAAGGTATTTTAAGAAATCTGACAAATAATACAGAACTTGAAATAACTCCGCTTCCTGATGTTATGATAAAACTATTAAAAGACGGTGGACTTGTTAATCATTTAAACAAAAATGGAGATTTTAATCTTGAAACATAATATAACTTTACTCAAAGGAGACGGGATAGGCCCTGAGATTTCAAACAGTGTCTTAAAAATAATTGAATCAACAGGAGTTCAAATTAATTGGGATGAGCATTTGGCAGGTAAAGATGCATATTTAAAATATGGGGAAGTTATGCCAAATGAAACACTTGATTCAATCAAAAAAAATAAAGTTGTACTGAAAGCTCCCATAACAACACCCATTGGCGAAGGCTTTGCATCTGTTAATGTACAGTTGAGAAGATATTTTGATCTTTTTGCAAATATAAGACCTTCAAAAAATCTTCCAAATATTAAAACACCTTTTAATAATGTTGATTTAGTTGTTATAAGAGAAAATACAGAAGATATATACGCAGGAATTGAAAATAAAATTGATGAAAATACAGTTCACGGGATAAAATTAATAACAAAAAAATGTTGCAAGAGAATTTGCGATTACGCTTTTCAATATGCCCTAAAAAATAAAAGAAAAGAAGTAACGGTTGCTACAAAAGCTAATATCTCAAAATTAGCTGACGGCTTATTTTTAAATTGTTTCAGAGAAATTTCAAAAAATTACCCCGAAATAAAAGCTCGTGAAATTTTAATAGATAATTTGTGTATGCAATTAGTTGTAAATCCATCACAATTTGACGTTCTGGTTATGCCAAATTTATATGGCGATATAATATCTGACCTTTGCGCAGGATTAGTCGGTGGTCTCGGAATTGCATATAGCTCAAATATTGGAAAATATGAAGGAAAAGATTATGCAATTTTTGAAGCAGTCCATGGCTCGGCCCCTGATATTGCAGGAAAAAATATAGCTAATCCCACGGGGCTTTTAAGAAGTGCTATTGAAATGTTAAAATACATAAATGAAATTGAAGCTGCAATAAAAATCGAAAAAGCACTTTTTGAAGTTTTTAAAGAAGGCAAAATATTAACACCCGATTTAGACAAAAATGCTACTACAGAAGAATTTACAAATGAAATAATACGAAAAATGAAATCAAATTAAAAAGAAGGGAGCTAAAAATGACAAAATGGGTTTGTACAGTATGCGGTTATACGGTTGAAGCTGAAAAAGCACCTGAAAAATGCCCTCAATGCGGTGCTACAAAATTCAATGAAGCAGGCGATATGAATACTTGGGCATGTGAACATAAAGTTGGAGAAGGCAAAGATGTTGACGCCATTGTTCTTCAAGGTTTAAAAGACCATTTTGCAGGGGAATGTACCGAAGTTGGCATGTACCTTGCTATGGCAAGAGTTGCAGACAGAGAAGGCTATCCTGAAGTGGCAGAAGCATATAAAAGAATAGCCTACGAAGAAGCAGACCATGCATCAAAATTTGCTGAATTATTAGGCGAAGTTGTTACTCCTTCAACAAAGGAAAACCTAAGATTAAGAGCAGAAGCAGAACATGGTGCATGTGCTGCTAAATTAGAAATAGCTTCACGTGCTAAACAATTAGGACTTGATGCAATTCATGACACAGTTCACGAAATGGCAAAAGATGAAGCCCGTCATGGTGCAGCATTTAAAGGATTATTAAAAAGATATTTTAACTAAATCTTTTAAAATAAATAAGCCCCATAAAGGGGCTTATTTATTTAATTGTTCCGGATATTTAACTATATTCATTGCAAGGGAAGGAATATCAAGATAATCCGTAATTAATTCAATATAGCACATTCTTTCTTTTTGTTCTTTTTCAACAACATTTAAAATTTCGTCAAATTCTTTATTAGTCTTAATTTTTGCAGTAAAACACTCACCCTTAAAAACTTTTGGAAGCATAGAATAATTCCAGCTTGCAATATTATTATAATCATAGTCTACGTTATCACATAAAATTCTTTCAACCGTATAACCGGAATTATTTATTACAAAAATTATAGGTTTAACCTTATTTCTCATCATAGTTGAAATTTCCTGTGCCGTTAATTGATGAGAACCATCACCGGTGATTAATATTGTTCTTCTTGACCTGTCTGCCATTGAACAACCAAAAGCACAAGGGGTTGCCCAACCAATTGAACCCCAAAGCATTTGATTTTGAACACTTATATTTGATGGGAATTTCATCGGAATTGCACCAAATGGAACTAAACCTACTTCGGTTACTAAAATATCATCTTCCTTTAAAAACTTTTCAATTCTAGGATAAATATATTCCATACAAAGTCTTGAATTATCCGCAACGGGTAAATTTTTATAGCCCAGTTCATTGGTTATATTTTCTCCATAAATATAAGATATTTTTTCCTTCAAAGCCTCAAATAAATCCTTAATTAAAACATTTTCTATTTTTTTACCTTTTATAGAGACATAATCAAAATGAATATCAATAACATCATTTAATTTAAAGTTATATTTAAAACCCATAGTATTAAGATCAGACAAAACACAGCCGGCTAAAATTATACAATCTGATAAATTCATATAATCATAACAAACTTTGTTTGCTAATTCTGCGCTATAAACTCCCATATAATTTTTTGTATCGGAATTAACTATATCCATTCCTCTTATAAATGAGCAAGAAGGAATTTTTGTTTTTGATAAAAAATCATTTAAAACTTTTTTAGCATCAAACCTGTTGGCTAAAATTCCTGCAATTAAAAGCGGGGTTGTAGATTTTTCAACTAAAGCGATTATTTCCTCAACTGCAAGTTTTAAATTAGCTGCGTCTGATTTTAAAACTAATTTTTTATATTCAATTTCAACTTCAACGTCACATACATCAATAGGAACGGCAACATAAACAGGTTTTTTTGTTTTAATCATCACATCAATTACTCTGTCAAGCTCATCTTTGGCATTTTGTTTATTCAAAAAAGCAGTTGTTTCAACAACATTTGAATAGGCATGTTCAAAAGCATGATAATTTGCATTATCGAGATTATGATGTAATAAAGTACAGTTTTCTATATCTTTCGTCTTAGGTACACCAACAATTTTTATTACGGGTACATTTTCTGCCATAGAACCTGCTATAGCATTAATTGCAGACAATTCTCCCACTCCAAAAGTTGAAACCATAGCTCCAAAACCTTTAATTCTTGAATAGCCGTCAGCGGCGTATCCTGCATTTAATTCATTAGTCGAACCTATCCAATTTATATCCTTATTTTCTTCAATGGCTTCAACAATTTTAAAATTATAATCTCCGGGAAGCCCAAAAACTTCCGTTATGCCAAGATTAATCAATCTTAAAGTTAAATACGATGCAAATTTAATTTTCATTATTGTTATGCTCCATAGTGCTAAAAAAAATAATTAAGGTGTGTTTCACACCTTAATTATTATAATAAGAAATTTTTAATATAACGATTTCTTTATTTATTTTTTATATTATTTTGCTAATGCTTTTTTAACTTCTTTCTTGTATTTTTCAACGTTAGGTTGTAAAACTTCATCTAAAGCAATATCAGATGGTGTAATATTGCCTTTTTTA
>CALUWK010000047.1 GCA_944324475.1 Candidatus Gastranaerophilales bacterium | reverse complement strand
TCGCTCAATAGCGGAGCTTGCTCCGGTTTTCTTACCGTTCGTTTCACTCACTTGGGAGCTACTGAGGATTAGCGTTTTTAAATTATTCAATTTTTCTTTTTCGCTCAATAGCGGAGCTTGCTCCGGTTTTCTTACCGTTCGTTTCACTCACTTGGGAGCTTGCGAGGATTAGCGTTTTTAAATTATTCAATTTTTTGTTTGTTTTGCTAATCATCTCCTATTAAGCGATAACCCCAATAGGGTACTTTTTAAATATATCAAAAAAATTTTATTTTGCAAGTTTTTTTAATAAAAAAACTTTTATTAAACTATTTGGGGACTTTAAAGTTAGAAAAAAAAATGATATAATTGAACACAAATTTACTAAGGAGATGTTATGTGTAGAAAAAATGATAGTTCATTTGGTTTCGCTATGGGTATATTAGCGGGTGTAGTAGGTGGAATTATTGCTGGAGTTCTTCTTGCGCCCAAGTCTGGTGAAGAATCAAGAAAAGAATTAAAGGAAAAAATCGATAATCTTTATGAAAAATATTCACCTGATGTAATTCAAGCAAAAGAACAAGCGTTGTGTGCAATTAAAAATTCTAAAGATAAAATTGAAGATGCTTATAAAAAGTTTAACGAATATCTCAAAGCAAAGCAGCTTGCAAAAGCCAAGAATAATGAGACAAATGTAGAAGAAATGTAGGTAAAGATGCCTGAAGCGAGTGTTAGTTTTTCAATATTGATGTTTACAAGCGTAGTTTGTCTTGTAGTTTTAACAATTTTTGTTTGCAAGTTGATTGTTAGTGTCACAAAATTGACTGATAATGCAAATGTCATTGCGACTAGCGTACAAAAAGAAATTGAACCGACTTTGAAGGAGCTTAAAGAAGCGGCAAAGTCAATAAATTCAATAGCAAATTCTGCAGATTCTAAATTTCAAAGTACAAAAGCAAGCATTTCTTCTTTGCTTGGTGCAAGTGCATGTTTGGGTGGAAAATTAAAAAGTTTTTCAAAAGGAATAATAAAAGGCATTTCTTTTGGTTTAGGTTTATTTAAAAAACAATAAAGAAAGGAAAATATTATGTCAGCAGGTAAATTTATAGCAGGTTTTGTAGTAGGTGGTGTAGTGGGAGCTTTGGCAGGAATATTACTTGCTCCGCAATCCGGTGAAGAAACTCGCGAAATGATTAAAGATTCATCTCAAAAAGCTTATGACAAAGCGCAAAGTGCAGTTAAAGAAATTCAACAAAAAGCAGAAAACATAAGCAATGAAATGACCAAAAAAGGTGAAGAATTAATTAATAAAATCCAAGGAATGATTGACAAAAATAAAAATCAAGAAGCTTAAAACGAGGCAAGTGCCTCGTTTTTTTAGAATTTAAAATTAAACAATTCAGATAATTCAACATTGAGTGCATCAGCTAATATTTTCATTGTTTTAATTGTAACGTTAGCTTCTCCCCTTTCAATTTGTCCTATATAGTTAAAATTCATATCTACTATTTCTGCCAATTTGATTTGTGATAACTTTTTATTTTTTCTTAAGTATGCTAATTTGGCACCAAATTTTTTTTCTACGTTTTTATTTAAATCCATATCATTAGGCATTATATAAACATATCTAGTTATTTTCTAATGGTTGTTAGTATATAAATAATGGTTATTAACTATTAATTTTTGTAAAAATTTTTTAAAAATATAGCAAAATTAAAAATTATGCATGTTTTCATATACATGTAATATATTGATAGGAAACATATAAAATGTCAGATTTAAAAATTGCTCCAATGGTTTCGTCAAGTGTCCCTGTTGCGACACAACCAAATAAACAAGAAAGTGAAAAAAAGACTGATTTTATTAAGAAAAATGGAAAAAAACTTTTAGCTTTAGGTGCTGTTGCTCTTGCGACAGTTGCAGCAGCAGGAATTGCAATTTATAAAAATAAAAACGTTCCAAATAGTTTGTCTTTGAATGAATTTAAAAAAATAGGTAAATTTGATAAAGGCACAGCAAGCGTAAAAGGAAAACTTTTTACAGGTGAAATAATTAATTTTTCTAAGGATGGAAAATATAAATTTACTTTAAAATATCAAAACGGAAATTTAATAGAAAGTATACAAGAAGTAAAAAATGAAATTGCTGATGCTGGAGTATTTTCACCTGTACTTAGAAAAACTTATTCACAAACAGATGGAACTAGAACTATTAAACAATATCTAAAAGATATACATGGCGAAATATTAGCATCAACAACTCAAATTAAAGATGGTGAAAGTACAACAAAGGCTAAAGGTTACTTGGATGAAATTGTTCGAAAAGCAAAAAAAGGACAAGATGGAAAATGGATAGTTACAAAAGAATTTACTGAACCGGCTTTTATTGAAAACGATAAACTTCCGATTGGTGTAGCACGTAGAAAAAAAATAAATGTAAATACAGGAGAAATAATAGATTCAAAGATATTTCTTGAAAAATCTAAAATTAAAGAAGTTAAAATAAGACAAACACAAAATGGAGTAACAACAATAAATGGCAAAACATTGGCGACAAAAACTCAAACAATCGATGAAAAAGGAAATAAAATTATAACAGTAGATTATGGAAAATCAGGTAAAAAAATTATAACAATAAGCCCTGACGGCAAAAGAACTGTTAATTATAATACAATTTTCTGCATTTAATCTTGTTTAATATACCTTTGGTATGATCTTAGGAGCTGTGATTTTTTATAATAGAATCACAGTTTTTTCAATTATTTTATTTTATTTTTTATTATTAAAATAAATGAAGGTATAGGCGTTAAAAACTATCTTTTAATTCAGTTTTACTTTTTATACCAAGGTTTAAATTTTTTAATTTCATCTAGTAAATTATTATAATCTCCGCAAAAATTTATACATCTATCATCAACAAACAAATAACATAATTCTTTTCTATCTGTAACATCGGTTATAATATCATCGAGTTTTTCTTTTATAATCCATCTTGAAGCAAGGATTTTATTTCTCGTTGTAAAAAGTTTGATATTAAAATTTTTTGATAGTTCATATAGAAATTCCCTTGCACCGCTTTTGATTGAGGGAATTTCAGCTATATTAAAATCACCTTTGTAATTGTTTAATACACCATCGAGGTCTATTAGTATTGTTTTTTTTGTTTTGTCCATTTGTTCTCTATTAGGCTACATACTTTTATTAAAATATAACAGAAAATAATAATTATGACAAATGAGACTACAAAACTTATTAAACTTGGAAAAAATATTCAAAATGCAAGAAAAATAAGAAAATTATCTCAAAATGAACTTGCTGAAATGTTGAATATATCAAGAGAACATCTTGCTAAAATAGAAACTGCAAAAAGAAAAATAAGTTTAGGGTTATTGTTTAGTCTTTGTAATGTTTTGAACGTGGAAGAAAAAGATTTATTTGATTTTGATAAATAAACAATTATAGATAAAATAAGCGAAAGTAAAGTTGCTCGCACATGTATCCCGTATACGGGATACAATAAATAAAATATACCTTTAAAATATTAACAATGCAAGAAGAAGAAAAAATTTTATCAAATGCGGTTGCAAAAATATTGAAAAATATAAGATTTAAAACTAAGAAAAGTTTAAATCTTTTTTGCAATGAATTTGATATTTCAACTTCTACATTGAATGATTTGGAAAATGGAAAAAGAAGTGTTAGGCTTTATTCTTTGTATAAAATTTTAAAGGCTTATGATGTTTCTGTTATTGATTTTTTCAAATTGCTTGAAAAAGAATTGCCTAAAAACTTTTTAAAACCTGATGAATAAAATATATGAGCACAAGATTTTTAGCAAAACTTGGTTTAAATTTGAAAAAATACAGACTTGAAAAAGGTCTGACACAGGAAAATTTAGCTGAAAAAGTCGGAATTCATCCAACTTATGTTGGTAAATTGGAAGGTGGAAAAAATAATCCGTCAACAAAAATGCTCTATAAAATAACACGTGCTTTGGGAATTAAATTATCTGATTTATTTGATTTTGATAAATAAAATTTTTAGTTAATTTTTGAATTTATCATCTTTATCATTTCTTTAACACAAATTTTTGAATCATGGTTTAATTGAATTATTTTATTGCTTTTTTGTGTGATTTTTTTATATTCATTCGGATAATTTAGATAAAATTCGATTTTTTTAACTAAATCATCGAAATCGTAATAACAAGGTACAATTCCATTGAACAAATCAAGTTCTTCTCTTTTGTCCGAAATAAGAAGTCTTTTACAAGCTAAAACCTGAAAAGTTCTGTAATTGAGTGAACTTATACCTTGAGAATTTATGTTGTATACAATTTTTGTTTCGTTAATTGCCTTTGCCATATCTTTTTCGTTGTCTATAAAACCTTTATAAGTATTTTTTAATATCGTTTTTTCAAAATCATTACTACATCTTGAAAGTGCATCCAAGTAATGTCTTTTAATAGCATGCCAGCTAAATTTCAAATTTTTGAAATATTTATTTAAATTTAAATAAGTTTCAAGTCTGATTTTTGTATCAAGCCTCCCCATAAAAGATATATCAAAAGATGTTTCAGATAATAGTTTTAATTCTCTATAAATTTCACAATTAACAAAATGTGGAAAATAAAATACTTTTTCTTTTTTTGATAATTCTCTGTCCCAATAAAAAACAAAAATATCATCATTTGTTAAATATTTATAATAATCTAAATATCCAACACCTGAAGTTTTTTCTTGAATAACATCTGAAAAATATGCAATAGTTGGAATATTTAAATTATTGTCAATTTTAAATTTTACAGGCGAAAAATCATAACCAACAATAAATTTATAATTCTTATAATCAAAATCAAGTTTATTTTTATAAAGTTCATCATAAATATCAACAATATACTTATTTTGAATGAAACCATCCTTAATACTTGAAACTGTTAATCTTCCGCCTATACTTACAGGTAAAATAACAAGAATTTTATCCATAATATTTTCTACCTGCTTACATATTCTAATACTTCAAAGATTTTTGTTTTTTTATGAGAAATATTATCAATATATTTTTTCATAAAATTAAAACATTTTTCTAAAACCGTAATATTTACGAGTTCATCATATTTTGTTTTTAAATTAAAATCCGAAATCAAAAGAGTTTGCATAAATTCTCTGATTTTATCGTGAATTTTTATACAGCTTATATCGCTATTTGCACATTTTATACATACAAAACTGCCGAGATTAAAAGAAAAAAGAGCATTTGTTTCAATTTCTTTTTGACAAATACTGCACATTTTAAAATCAATTCCCCAGCCTAAAATATCCATTAGTTTTATTTGAAATTTTAAAATTGAAAGTAATATTTCTTCTTTTGTTTTTGAATTTGATATTTTATTGTATGTATTAAAAATTAAATTATAAATTTCTTCATTATTCTCATCTTGAGAACAATTATTTGAACAAAAATTATTTATAATTTCAGCAACATACATTGAATAAGATAATTTATCTAAATCGCTTCTTATTTTCGAAAAAGTGTTTAAACTTTGTGCTTCTTGGATAGTGTCCAGATTTTTACCTTCAAAAAGCATTAATTTATTTGCTATAAACATTTGAATTCTAGCACCCAATTTTGATTTTGGACGTTTAGCCCCTTTTGCAACGGCCCTAATTAATCCTTTTGATTTGGAAAACATTATAACTATACTGTCATTATCATTTAAAGGATAGTTTTTTATATTTATTGCTTCAGTTGTAAAGTTTTTTTTCAATTATTTCACCAAATTTAAAAAATCCTCTAGGGCTGTTATTTGAGTATTTATTTTTATTTTATTGTTAATTGCTAAAAATAAATTTCTAAAATTTTCTCGAATATTTATGTCTTTATCTAGTATAAAAATTTCTTTAATTCTGTTATTTAATTTTAACGCACTTAAAAGTAACTCCATTGTGATTTTTTCATTCATACTGGGATGAACTACAAACCAAACATCAGAATTTGCAAGTTGAATAAATGCTTCATTGTAATATTCCAAGTTTATTTCGCCTTTATTGCTACATGCGTACAATTCGGGAAACATTGGATTTTTGCATTTTGGACATTCAAAAACTAAAGATGAAACATTTGTATTTTTGCTTAAATATTTTTCTTTGCATTCTTTGCAAATAAACAAATTAGATAAGCCAAATAATGGAATAAGTTTTGTTTGCGCTGTTTCACTATTATTTAAAAAGGTATATGAAAGGTTATTTTCTTCAAATAAGCTTATTAAATTTTTACTTGAAACATTGGTGATAAGGTTTAATTTGTGCGGAGTTAATTTTAATTGTTCGAATAAACCTTTTAATTCTGATACATTTGTATTTGTTTGTGTATTTATCTCGCAAATTAATTTCAAAATTTCAGATATTGTATGTTGTTGATTTTCATCTTCAAAAACCAGTTTTTTATATTTTGAAATATTTTTTAATTTATCTGATGAATTATCTTGACCATAATATATAGTAATTGTTTTTGTTTCTGTTATATTTTCTGTATTTTGAATTATTGAAGGAGCTTCATTGTCGGGATTATCGTCTTTGGTAGTTACATCATCAGATGTTGAAAATTCTTTAAATGGCTCAGAACTAGTTGTATTGTTTGAAAAATGATTATTTTTTTGTTCGTTTACCTTCGAGCTAAAGGCTTCAAAAGCGTTTATTTTTTGTTCTTGTTTTTCTTCTTTTATATTTGCATTATAACTTAGGGAGGTTAAGCTAGATATTTTATTTTGATTTGTTGACTCAAACGGAGAAGTTGATGTATCTGTATCTATACCTTGTTTAGATAAAATATCTTCTATTGTTGGATTAAGAATATCCTTGATTTCAATTGGAATTGAGCTGTTATTGGTTACTTCCATAAAAATTTCCTTTAATAAATCCAAATATTCAAACTTATGACCTCTATGATATTTTTCATGGAGTTTGTATGCTCCATCTTTTAAAAGTTTGAAATCCATTTTTCTCAAGGCAACCTCAAGTCTTTTAATTGTCATAATTTCTGTTTCCGGAAATGGCGCCATATTTTTCTCCTTTTATGGTTTAATTACAGTATTGATTCATCTGCCGTATTGTTTCTGTATATACCTCTTATCATTTGATCCATTTCAACTTTTTCTAAGCTGTATTCCAGTGCAGTTTCTTTTGTTATTAATTTTTTTTCATAAAGATTGTATAATGATGCGTTCATAGTAACTAAATTTGGTTGTTTGCTTAATTGCATTAAATGGTATATTTCATTAAATTTTCCGTCTTTAACATAGTCCATAACAGTGGATGTAAAACTTAAAATTTCAACGGCAGGAGTTAAATTTCCGTTGTTCGCCGTAGGTACAAGTTGCTGGTGAATAATTCCTCTTATGCAATTTGAAAGGCGTTTCATGAATTGATTTTGTCCGGCTTCTTCAATAAAGCCTTTTAAGCGGTTTATTGATGGAATTGTTCCGTTCGTGTGTAATGTTGAAAATACTAAATGACCTGTTTCTGAAGCTTCTATTGCACTTAAAAGTGTTTCTTTATCTCGTATTTCGCCTACTAAAATAACGTTAGGATCTTGTCTTAGAGCATATCTAATTCCTGATTTAAAATCTTTTACATCTATATCAAGACTTCTTTGGGTTATAATTGATTTTTTATCTTCATAAACAAATTCAACGGGATCTTCAATAGTGATTATATGGCTTTTTCTTGTTTGATTTATTATTTCAATCATGCTGGCTAAAGTTGTTGATTTTCCTGAACCTGTTGCGCCTGTTACGAAAACAATCCCGTTATTGAATTTTGTAAATTCTTTTAAATATTCAGGCAGAGCAAGTTCATTTAAAGATTTTATGTAATAAGGAATAGTTCTAAAAGTAAATTTTCCATGATAAATATCTTTGCAATAATTAACTCTATATCTTGAAGTACCTTTAATTTCATAAATGTAATCAAAATCTTTGGCATCTTTCATTAAATTCTTGTATTCAATAGGAAGGGTTTTTTCCAAAATTGCTTGAATATCGGAATATGTAATTGGATTTGTTGAAATTTTATAAATTTCCCCATTGATTCTTAATGAAGGCATTTTGTTGCAATTTAGGTGAATATCTGATGCGTGTGCTTTTTGTGATTTAATTAAAAAATCATCTATATCAAATGTCATTTTAAACTCCTCAGTTTAATATTGTATAATGTAATTTTTAATTGTGCAATTTATATAAATTT
>CALUWK010000046.1 GCA_944324475.1 Candidatus Gastranaerophilales bacterium | reverse complement strand
ACTAAAAAAATGAAAACTAATAGCACAGTTGTATCATCGTCAATGGTAAAACCTGATTGTAAAAAATTTTCAGATGATTGTAGTTTATGTTATGCAAATAAATGTTTAATTTGTGCTAAAGAATGTCAAGAAAATGAATATGAAAATATAGGAACATGTTTTTGTGAACCTTGTACAGATAGACACGAAAAATGTATAAGATGTAATGCTAAAGATTGTACAAGATGTGAAGCAGGATATGGTTTAACAAGTAATGGTAAATGTGAATTATGTCAAAAAGGATATTATTCTGATGGTACAACAGAATGTATAGCATGTCCGACGGGTCAATATCAAAATGAGACTGGTAAGACAAGTTGTAAAAATTGTCCGACAGGAACTTATCAAAATCAAACAGGAAAAGATAGTTGTATAAATTGTCCGACGGGTCAATATCAAAATGAGACTGGTAAGACAAGTTGTAAGAACTGTTCAAAAGGCGAATACCAGAATCAAACAGGTAAAACAAGTTGTAAAGACTGTTCTGCGGGTCAATATCAAAATGAAACAGGTAAATCAAGTTGTAAATATTGCGCTGCAGGAAAATGGTCTTCTGCAGGTTCTAGTTCTTGTACAAATTGTCCTTCGGGTTATAAATGTAATGGAGCAGGAACTAAAACTATGTGTTCAAGCGGATATTATGCTCCATCAGGTTCCAGCACTTGCTATAGTTGTTCTAGCGGAGAATATAGTTATTCAGGATCATCAAGTTGTTCAAGTTGCTCAAGCAGATGGTCACATTGTAAATCTTGTACTTCTAGCAGTTGTACAAGTTGTAGCTCTGGATATACATTATCTGGTGGAAGCTGCGTAACTAGCAGTTCTAGCAGTGGAAGTTCTAGTAGTGGAAGTTCTAGTAGTGGAAGTTCTAGCAGTGGAAGTTCTAGCAGTGGAAGTTCTAGCAGTGGAAGTTCTAGCAGTGGAAGTTCTAGTAGTGGAAGTTCTAGCAATTTAAATTGCTCACAAAAATGGAGTGATTGCGTCGAATGTACTGCTACAACCTGTACGCAATGCCGTATTCAAAAATATTTCAACGGAAGTTCATGCATATGGTGTTCAGACACTTGGGATGGATGTTACGATTGTACTTCGAGCGGATGTCTTGCTTGCCATAGATTTAACAATGGAGAAGGGGCATATCTTTCAGGAAGAAGTTGTGCATCTTGTAAGTCAAAATTTGGAGAAGGGTGCCAAGATTGCACTTCAAGCGGTTGCAGTTCTTGCAGATCAGGATATAAACTTTCAGGTGGCAGTTGTGTAAGTGCAAAAGCTAAATTTGTGAAAGCAGAATGGCGTTTGGGCAGCGGCTATTGCAAATACGATCCGACAGGAAGTGTACATTGGGGAATTATGCAAGAACAATACTGGATATGTTATTATGATGATGGTTCATCATACCGATACTCATCACATGATGTATATCAACACTGGTACACAACTGAAAAAGCTTGTCAAAATGCTCTTCCTCATCCAGATGAACTTGATTTTTACAGCACTAGCTTGCCATATGGTTGTCCTGCAGAAAAATAATTAGCACAACATTTTTGAGGGCTCCTTATAAAGAGCCTTAAAAAATACCTTATATTGACTTCGCCTAATCTAAATAAAACACAGTCACAACTTTATGAGATTCTTCTGCAAATTCAACAGCTTTGTGCAAAGTATTAGATGAATGCGACAAAAAACAAATTAATTGTTGACATTCTGATATAATTTCTCTATTGCAAATTCTACTGGCATCAGCTAAAGTCATCATAGCTCTATCAGGATGTTCTATAATATTTGGAACACCAATAAGTTGATCCTGAACATCAGACGGCTGTTGACCTATTGTTTGCGGAAGAATAATCTTTAACTTATCAGGATTAGCTTTAAGAGCGCCTCTAATAGCTGCAGCGTTTGTTCCCGAGGAACCGCCTGATGTAATTATTGTATTACCTTGCATAACAAGACTCGTTGTCAAGGTTTCAATAATCTGTTGATGAGTAATTGTAAGATTTCTAGAGCCAATAATTGCTATTTTTTTAGCACTTTGTCTTATTGTTGCTAACTCCTGAGCCAATGTATCAACATCATCACCTTCCTTATGTTCTACTTTATCCATATCTTCAAGAGGAACCATAATTGAAGGTTGACTTTGTTTATCCATATTTTCTTCCATATTTGTTTGTTTTTTCCTTTTAAAAATTTTTTCTTTATATATAATAATAACATATTTCTTTAATTTTGAAAATATTTATAAATAATTTAGGGGAGTTTATTAATTGAAGTCAAGCTTTTTAGAAGGATTAAACAAAGAACAAAAACAAGCTGTTATTGAAAAAAGCGGTGCAATGTTGGTTTTAGCAGGAGCAGGTTCGGGAAAAACAAAAGTTTTAACTTCAAGAATTGCTTATCTAGTATCAAACGGGATTAGTCCAAATGATATTTTGGCAGTCACTTTTACAAATAAAGCGGCAAAAGAAATGCAAGCAAGACTTTCAAGTTATCTTGATGAAAATATTGTAAAAAAAATGTGGGTCGGAACTTTTCATAATATTTGCGGAAAAATTCTAAGACGCGACCTTGAAAACTATAAAACAAAAGATGGAAGAAGCTGGGATAATAACTACGTAATTTACGACGATTCTGACACTAAAACAATTATAAAAAATGCTCTTAAAAAATTTAATTTAGACGAAAAAGTATATGATCCAAAAACAATAAAAGCAACTATTTCAAACGCAAAAAATAAAATGCAAGACGCATATCTTTTTGCAACATACGCTAAAGATTACTATAATCAAAAAATTTCAGACATATATTATGAATATGAAAAACAATTAGCGCAAAACAATGCCCTTGATTTTGACGATATGCTTATGCTTTCAGTTAATCTTTTAAAAGAAAATGAAAGTATAAGACAAAAATATGAACAAAGATTTAAACATATTCTTGTTGATGAATTTCAAGACACCAATAAAGCACAATATGACTTAATTAAAATGCTGTATCCTTCTGACGGTTCAAAAAATAAAATCGGTTCACTTTGCGCAGTAGGAGATATTGACCAATCAATTTATTCTTGGAGAGGAGCAGATTTTAAAATTATTTTGAATTTTCAATCAGACTATAAAAATTCAAAATTAATTAAATTAGAACAAAATTATCGTTCAACAGAAAATATTTTACAAGCTGCCAATGAAGTTATAAAGAATAATGAACAAAGACTTGAAAAAAATCTATATTCAACAAAAGGAAAAGGAGAAAAAATAACTTTATTTGAAGGCGAAAATGATTTTTCAGAAAGCAGATATATAGCAAAAAAAATTGAAAATTCTACCTACAAAAATGAAGATATTGCAATTTTATACAGGACCAATGCACAATCTCGTTCAATAGAAGAAGCTTTAATGAGCTATTCAATACCATATAAAGTTGTTGGCGGAGTTAAATTTTATGACAGAAAAGAAATTAAAGATATAATTGCTTATTTAAAGTTGATCTATAATCATAATGATTCTCAAGCTTTAAGAAGGATTATAAATGAACCAAAACGCTCAATTGGTGAAACAACGGTTAATAAACTTTTTAAATTTGCAGATGAAAATAATTTAAGTGTATATGAAACACTAAAAAATCTGGATAAAATTGAAGATATAAATTTAAAAACGAAGGAAAAACTTTTAAATTTTTATTCTTTAATTGAAGAACTAACTGGTCTTAAAAATGAATATAATTTGTCTGATTTTGTAAACGAAGTCATGCAAAAAAGCGGATACATCAACTCACTTTTAACCGAAGACAATATTGAAAATCAATCTAGATATGAAAATTTAAAAGAATTTATAAATGTTGTAAATGAATTTGAACAAGACGATTTCAACCTCGATGCTGAAGATGATATGGGCGCTTTAGGAAATTTTTTATCTCAGGTTGCACTTGTATCAGACATCGATGAAATAAACGACAATGAAAAATCGGTTACATTAATGACTCTACACGCTGCAAAAGGGCTTGAATATCCTCTTGTGTTTTTAGCAGGAATGGAAGAGGGGATTTTTCCTCATATAAAAAGTATCGCTTTTGGAGATTCCAACTCAGAACTTGAAGAAGAAAGAAGGCTGATGTATGTCGGAATTACAAGAGCAAAGGAAAAGCTATATTTAACCTACGCAAAATCAAGAAAAGTCTGGGGAAATTATCAAAATAACCCTAAAAGCAGATTTTTAAACGAAATTCCCTCTAATTTAATTAGTGAAGATTTTTCTTCAGATAACAGCTTGGCAACTACAAAATCAAGCTTTTCTTCAGTCACATCAAAAATTAAAGAAAGAAAAAACAACAACAATTCAACCACCACTCCAAGTAATAACTTTTTAAGTTCAATAGCAAGAATTAAAGCAAGCGCGCTAAAAGCACAAAAAAAAGAAACAGAAAACAACAACGAAAAAATTAACTATAAAACTGTTAACGCTAAAATTACCAAAAAAAATTCAGAAATTAAAAATAAAAGCTCAGACATTAATGAAATAATTGCTAAAGCAAAAGAAAAAGCTAAAACAAAGTCTCCGCTTAAATCAAGAACAGAAGGTTTTTTACCTGTCGGAACCAGAGTTTTTCATATAAATTTTGGGGTAGGCAGAATAATAAATATCAACAAAGATAATGGTCAGACAAATTATACCATTAATTTCACAAAAGCTGGAGAAAAAATCATTGACCCTTCAACAACTAATCTTAAGACATTTTAATTTACAAAACTACATAAAAAAAACGCTATATACTGCACAAAAACACCATTCAAGTTTATTTAAATATAAATAAATTTGCAAAAATATTTTTAAGCTTATATAATTGAGCATGTAATAGATAGTATTATTTAATTGAGGTAAAAATGAGTACAGAAATTTTAGAAAAAGTTAAAAAAGTTGTAATAGATCAATTAAGCGTTGATGAAAGTTTGGTCACTCCCCAAGCTTCTTTCACTGCAGATCTTGGTGCAGATTCATTAGATACAGTTGAATTAGTTATGGCTTTTGAAGAAGCTTTCGGATGCGAAATTCCTGATGAAGATGCTGAAAAAATTGCTACCGTTCAAGATGCAGTTAACTATATCGAAGCTCACATGGGTTAATTTCAAAAAGCTTTGCTTAAAATTTAAAAAAGCTGCAAAAAATATACTTTGCAGCTTTTTTTGAAAGTTACCATTAAAAAATTTTAGATTTGAGGATAAACTATGGAAAAAAGACGTGTAGTCGTTACTGGGGTAGGTATTGTAAGCCCATTTGGATGTGGGATTAATAAGTTCTGGAATTCCTTGCTAGAAGGAAAATCCGGTGTAAAAACTCTGACAAGAATATCACTTGAAGGTCATGCAGTGACCATAGGTGCCGAAGCCACAACTTTTGAAAATGAAGTCAATGAAAAACAGCTTCTGGACCCGAAAGAAATGAAAAGAATGGATAGATACACTCAATTTGCCTGTGTTGCAGCAGATGAAGCGTTCAAAGACTCTAAATTAGATATGAGCAAAGAAGACCCATACAGGGTGGGTGTTATTTTTGGCTCGGGAGCAGGCGGATTTGACACTTTTGAAAAACAGCACATAGCAATTATAAACAGAGGACCAAATAAATGCTCTCCTTTTACAATTCCAATGCTAATTGCTAATATGGCAGCAGGTAAAGTTTCAATGAGATTAGGTGCAAAAGGTTTAAATAAAGCAGTGGTGACCGCTTGTGCCACAAGTGCGCACTGCGTAGGAGATGCCTATCGTTCCATTCAATTTAATGACGCAGATGTCATTATTGCAGGCGGATCTGAAGCAGTCATTACACACATCGGAATCGGGGCTTTTGCAACCGCAAGAACGTTATCCAGAAGAAATAATGAACCGGAAAAAGCTTCTCGCCCATACGATATAGATAGGGATGGTTTTGTCATGGGAGAAGGGGGAGCTTGTTTAATTTTAGAAGAATTAAACCATGCAAAAGCCAGAGGGGCAAAGATATATGCAGAAATTGTAGGATACGGCCAAACGGCAGATGCTTATGATATGGTGGCTCCAGATCCGTCGGGTGCAGGCGCAGCAAAAGCTATGGAACTTGCAATTAAAGAAGCTAAAATTTCGCCTAAAGAAGTCGGATATATCAACGCCCACGGGACGTCAACTCACCTTGGAGATATAGCTGAATCTCAAGCAATAGCAAAAATATTTGGGGATTTAAGCACTAACCCAAATTTAAAAGTTTCTTCAACAAAATCCATGCATGGTCACATGATAGGAGCAACAGGAGCTGCTGAATCTATTGTTTGCATAAAAGTTTTAAATGAAAATGCTATTCCGCCTACAATAAATCTTGATTCACAAGATCCCGAAGTTGCTAATTTAGATTATGTTCCCAATAAAAAAATAGAAAAAAATGTAGAGTACGCTTTAACAAACTCTTTTGGATTTGGCGGACAAAATGCTTCTATTTTATTTAAAAAATTTAAAAATTAATTTTAAAAGCCTCGTAAAATACGAGGCTTTTAAAATATCATTAAATTGTATGTCTTATATACCCTATTATTATGCTAAAGTGTCAATATAAAAGACATTTAAAGGAAAAATTATGTTCAAAAAAGCTTTCACATTAGCAGAAATAATGATAGTTCTTACAATCATAGGAATTTTAACCGCAATACTTTTACCTGTGGCTTTTCAAAGTGCTCCCGATGAAAATATCATGAAATTTAAAAAAGCAAACAATACCTTAGGGGCAGTAATCAGAGAACTCATCAATGCTGATGCATATTATATCAACGGAGATTTTGGCACAAAACCCGACGGAACACTAATAAAAGGTGAAAATGACGACGAAAAAAAATATTTTTGTTCAAGCTTTGCAGATATTTTAAGCACAAAAAGTGTTAATTGTTCCACTGCAAGCACTACATACGGGTCTGTCAAAACATACGAAGGAGATGCAGATAAAACTGATGATGCAAGAACCGATTTAGATGAAAACTGTGCTGATGCAGCCGAAACAGTTGGTGAAGAAATAATAACAACAGACGGAATCACATATTATCAAGGTAGTCCAGCATTAACATTCGGTTCAAGTGATGCTGATGATAAAAGAAATTTTGGAAGCGAAAGTGAATATAAAGACGCAAACGGTTTTGATGCCCACTATAAAGTATTTTGTGTAGATGTAGACGGTATAGACGGAGATGAGCCTCCTTTTGGATACGGAATAAGAATAGATGGCAAAATACTCCCCGGAGCTCGTGCACTTGAATGGGCAAATAAATCAATACAACAAGGTGATTAATATTAAAAAGCGGTTAAATCTAACCGCTTTTTAATACAAAAAACAAAACATTAAGAAATTGTTTATTTTTTAAATAATTATACAAAATGGTGTTATTTTATAGCTATAAGAAAAAATAAAAGGAGATACATTAATTATGGCTAAAACAATAGGTATTGACTTAGGCACAACAAATTCCGTAGTTGCAGTTATGGAAGGTGGGAAGCCTACTGTAATTGCTAACGCTGAAGGTTCTCGTACAACCCCTTCAATCGTTGGTTTTGCAAAAAACGGAGAAAGATTGGTTGGTCAATTAGCTAAACGTCAGGCAATCTTAAATCCTGATAACACAATTATTTCAATTAAACGTCACATGGGAGAAGACTATAAGAAAAATATAGACGGTAAAAATTATACACCGCAAGAAATATCCGCTATGATTTTAAGAAAATTAGCAGATGACGCTTCTGCTTATCTTGGTGAAAAAGTTACAAGTGCAGTCATAACTGTTCCTGCATACTTCAATGACGCTCAAAGACAAGCAACAAAAGACGCAGGTAAAATCGCTGGTTTAGACGTTCTTCGTATCGTAAATGAACCAACAGCAGCAGCTTTGGCTTATGGTCTTGAAAAACAAACATCTGAAAAAGTTTTAGTATTCGACCTTGGCGGTGGTACTTTTGATGTTTCAGTTCTTGAAATAGGTGATGGCGTTCATGAAGTATTATCAACATCAGGTGATACACATCTTGGTGGTGATGATTTTGACCAAAAAATTATCGATTGGTTATGCGATGAATTTAAAAAACAGGAAGGCATCGATTTAAGAAATGATAAACAAGCAATGCAAAGATTAAAAGAAGCAGCTGAAAAAGCAAAATGCGAACTTTCAAGCGTTGTTGAAACAAATATCAATCTTCCCTTTATCACGGCTGATGCAAACGGCCCTAAACATCTTGATATGAATTTATCTCGTGCTAAATTTGAAGAATTATCACATGATTTATTAGAAAGATGTAAAACTCCTGTTGAACGTGCGATAGCTGATGCAGGCATTTCAAAATCAGACTTAAATGAAGTTGTGCTTGTTGGCGGTTCAACTCGTATCCCTGCTGTTCAACAACTAGTTAAAGAATACACAGGAAAAGACCCTAACCAATCAGTTAACCCTGATGAAGTTGTTGCAGTTGGTGCAGCAATCCAAGCAGGTGTTTTAGCCGGTGAAGTTAAAGATATCGTATTACTTGATGTTACACCTTTAACTTTAGGTATTGAAACACTAGGTGGCGTTATGACTCCATTGGTTCCAAGAAATACAACAATTCCTGTTTCAAAATCTCAAACATTCTCAACAGCAGACGATA
>CALUWK010000045.1 GCA_944324475.1 Candidatus Gastranaerophilales bacterium | reverse complement strand
AATTTTATAGGTATATCAATATCAGTAGAGGTTAAAGTTTGATTTTTTTCAACTCTTGCTCCAAAAGGTGGGTTTGTGAGAATTACATCAAACCTATTTTCAAAAATTCCATTTACGTTGATTAAACCATCATGATGATGAACTCCGCCATGACTATCCCCGTGCATTATCATATTCATCTTTGATGTTCTTGCCATTCTTGGGTTTGCATCAGTACCATATATGCAACTTGATGACAGTCTTGAGATTCTTCTATTTTTCTCTGCTTCAGATTGATTATGATAGGATTTATTTGGAACACTTATATCGATTGTTAGTTTTTTAATATAATCACTATATTTTTCATTAACTTCAAGCTGTTCTTTTTCTGACAATTTTTCATATTCTTCATTAAAAAGTTTAGCTTTTAAATCTTTTTTATATTGTTCAACATCTTTTTCGATTTTATCTCTAACATATTCAAAAGCCTTAATTAAGAAACCTCCAGAACCACAGGTAGGATCGCAAATAGTTTCACCTTCTTGAGGATCAAGTACTTCTACCATGAAATCTACTATTGTACGAGGTGTAAAGAACTGTCCTAATTCACCTCTAAAAGTTTATTACCATCAATCTGCACTTCCAGTTTTAAAGTCATAACTAACCCTCACTAACTTGATTTAAAACCGGCATAAAAATCAGGAGTTTAACATTTAAAATCTTTTAACCCCTATTTGAAAACACATAAAGCATCAATTAAATCTACATCAATTTTTTTGCTAAAATTTTGTTGCAAAGATTTTTCGTGTGTATAATTAAGGATGAACTAACATCTTTTTTTAAGTATCTGTCAAAAGTCTTTTTGCTTGGAATAAATATGAGTGGAATAATTACATTTAAAACAAAACGAACATGTTTTAATCAAAGCAATAAAAAGCTTTGAATGGAAATAAAAGTATTTATAAGTTAGTTAATTATGTTTGTTGAACTAAACATTGTAAACTTTTGTAATTTTTTTCAAATAGTGTTCAAAAATTTAATTTTCATGTTTTGTAGAGGTGATACAATTTTTTAACACACAATAGGTATTAAATTAAAATTTATGTATTTTGCCATTAACAATATAAAACACGATACAAAGTTTAACTATATTTCAAAAAATTCAATTTCATTTAAAGGTCAATTAGAGGATGATTATTTTAAAGCTGCAAAAAATAATGATACTCAAAGTCAAATAAGAGCTTTAAAAAATTTAGGATTTGATATATCTGAAACGGATTTAGAGACAAATTCTAATTTTCTTCATTTTGCCATAAAAAGTCAAAACGATTCTGTAATAAATCAAGCATTATTGTTGCTTAGCAAAAAGAAAGCTCAGCCTGAAATTGTGTCAGACATTGTCGGACAAAAAGACTCAACTGGCAAAACCCCTTGTGAATATGCAACCAATGAAGCTACTATAAAAAGAATTGAAAAAATAATTGGTAAAACAATTCAAACTAAAAATGCAGTAATACAACCAAATGTTCCTGCGAAAGACGGTTGTACGGATGAAGTAATATTGAATGAATTACCCATAGGTTATAAAATTAGTATTCCAAGTTTAGATGACGATGACGATGAATTACTTTATATGGCTGATACTAGTGTGCAAACTGAAACTGAAAAAGCTGATAAGAAACAAGAAATAGATTTACCTGTAGTTAAATTGGAAAATATAGCAGGACACAATAAAGCAAAAGCCATTTTGCTTGATAGAATTGTAAAGCCACTAGAAGATGGACAAATTATTCATGATAACGGTTTTTTGATACATGATACTATTGGAAACGGTAAGTCATTTTTGCTTAATTCTCTTGCTGTATCATTGAATAGACAAATATTGAATGAAAAATTATTTGACGAAGCTTTAGATGATTTAATGGCACTAACTAAAAATGATAGAGATAAATACAAAAAAGGTTTAGCTGATATATTTAAAAAATATATTATACAAGTTTCAGACTTGCAAGATTTAGAAAAAGTAATTGACGTTGCAAGAAAAAATTATCAATATAATAAACAGCAGGCGATTATTTTTATAGATGAAATAAAAGGGATTTTACCTGATATTAGTGCGCCGTCTTCGCAAGGTGTTACGAAAGCGGAACAATTAATTGAAAATTCATCCAAAAAAGGATTTGTTTTAGTCGCAACAACAAGAGAGATTGGTGCAATTAAACCTGAATCAATAAGATATGGCAGGTTTGATAAAAAAATTGAACTAAGACCCCCAAACGAAAAAGAAAGGGTAGAATTAATTTCGCAATATTATAAAGGGAGTTATCAATTATCGAATGATGATATTAAAAATATTGCAAAATTAACATCAGGCTTCACTTATGTCAACTTTTTAGAGTTTTTTGAAAATCTTCAAAATAATAAAGTTCTGGATTGTGAGACTTTAATTAATAAATTAAGAATTTATGCAAAAGATCAAAATCTGGGCGAGTTGACAGAAAAAGGCACAACCGCATGTTATGATAAACCAGAATTCAAAAGAGAAAAAACAGATATAACATTTGCTGATGTTGCAGGAATGCAAAGCATTAAAGAAAAATTTTATGAGGAATTAATTAGCAAATTAAAACCTGAAAGATTAGAATGGTTTAAAAAATATAATAGACCACCAATAAGAAAAGGGTTCTTATTGTATGGCACTCCTGGAACAGGTAAAACATATATTATAACAGCTTTAGCAGGCGAAATGGGTTTACCTTTGTATAAATTAGACTCAGCTTCATTTAAAGATAAATATGTTGGCGAAAGTGAAAGAAAACTTAAAGACATATTTACTCAGCTAAAGATTAAATTTGAAGAAACAGGCGAATATAGTATTTTATTTATCGATGAAGCAAATGATATTTTAGGGAAAAGGGAAGATGCTAATAAATTTGATGAAGGAATTGTAAATATGTTTCTTCAATATTTAAATGAAGCTCCCAAAAATGGCATTATTCCTATTGTTGCAACAAATTTTAGAGAAAAATTAGACGATGCAATATTAAGCAGACTTGGTACACAAATAAGAATCCCTCAACCTGATAAAGAATTAAGGCTATCTTTAATAAACCATGAACTTGATAAATTGCCCGAATATACAAAAGATATTTCTATTGAACAACGTGAATATTTATCGGAAAGATTGGGCGGTTTTAGTTCAAGAGATATTACCAATATTTTAACCAGTACTATTGATAATCATTCTAAATATCCAGATAAGCCAATGGAAATTGGGGAATTTATTAATGAGGCAAGTAATTTTGCTAAAGAGCATAAATTACCTGAAATTAATGCCGCCAATAAAACTTCAGGATATGATACTTTTATTAAGAGAAAAAATATAAACTATCCTGCTAATTTTGATGATGTAGCCGGAATGGAAAACGTAAAACAAGCTTTTCAAACATTGCTTATTGATAGATTAAAACCGGAAGTAATGAAAAGGCTTAAAAAAGATGGAAATAATTCACCACTCCAATCAAATTTTTTGTTATATGGACCCGCAGGAACAGGCAAAACATTTATTGCGGAAGCGCTAGCAGGTGAAATGGGTATTCCAATATATGAAATTGATTCTTCTGTAATAAAAGACAAATTTGTTGGTGAATCAGAAAAGCAAATTAGCAATATATTTAATCAACTAGAAGAAAAATTTCAAGAAACAGGTGAATACAGTATTTTGTTTATCGATGAAGCAAACGACATTTTAGGTAAAAGAGAAAATGCATCCAACTTTGAATCAGGATTGGTGGATTTATTTTTGCAAAAAATTCATAAGTCAGCTCAAAGAGGCATTATTACAATAATAGCAACTAATTTTAGAGATAAAATTGATGATGCTGTTTTAAGTAGACTTGGAAAACAAATACAAATTCTTCCTCCGGATGAAAAATTAAGAAAAGCACTTGTTGTATCTCAGTTTAGCAAGCGCCAATCTACAAAGAATATAACAGATACAGAAACTGATGAAATTGTAAAAATGTTATCTGGATTTTCTTCAAGAGATATTAGTTATGTGCTTCAAGAAATAATTGACAATCATGTTGTTTACCATGCAACCCCTTTGGAATTTGATGATTTCAAAGTTGGTATTCAAGAATATGCTAAACAACATAAAATTCAAGCCAAAAGGGAAAATTAACCATGCAAATAAATTCTATAGATATATTTAATAGAAACAATTATAAAAGCGGTTATAAAAAAATTGCCAAAAACAATATTTTATTTAAAGCAAATATACCAAAATCGGAAATTTTAAAAATGGGATATATTCCCATTTCTATACAAAATTTTGGACTTCAAACTAAATCAGATAAAATTATTATTGACTCAGCAGATAAATTTATAGCTTATACTAACAGCCCTAATATGTGGAATAAAAAAGTTATTTTATCTGATGATATTGATTTAAACGGCGCAAAGATTAAACCCATCGGAAACAGCGAAAGACCATTTAGTGGAGAATTCGATGGAAATGGATGTAAAATAAGCAATTTTAGCGTAATAGCAGACAGCGACTCTTATAATGTAGGGTTATTTGGTAAATGCCAAAATGCTCAACTGTCAAATATTGAGATTTACAATGCCCATATACTAGGAGGACAGCAAGTGGGCGGAATTGTTGGATTAGCAAGGGATTCTAAGTTTGACAATTGTTTTTTTCAGGGATTTATTCAAGGTAAGAAAAATATAGGCGGACTCATTGGAACTAGTAAAAATAACGAAATTAAAAATTCAGCCACAACCTGCAATATAGATTCTATTTCTGATGAAGATTTTAACCCTTTTGATTTTAATGAGAATATTAATCAAATTGGTATTATGGGTGGATTAATTGGTTCTGATGATTCTTCCAAAATTAGCAATTCTTACACTGTATCAACATTAAAGGGGCAAGAACAAATTGGCGGTTTTATTGGGTATGCAACAAGTACAACTATAGACAACTCATCATTTAACGGAATAATTATTGGTGATAAGAAAGTTGGTTCAATGATTGGTTGGGCCGAAAACACTAATATTTCAAAATCTTATTCATTAAGTAATCAAAAACGCTTTTTTGGTTTAGATATAAATAATTTAACAAGTCAAATATATTATTCTTTAGATGAATTAATGTCTAGTCCTAACTGTTATTGGGATAGTAGCATTTGGCACAAAGTTGAAAATAAACTTCCGAGATTAAAAATTAAAGAAAAAAGAATGAGTTCAAAAGAACTGTTCTTAGAAGATATTAATAATGACATAAGTACAGGCAGAATTGAAAAAACAAAAGAATATTTAAATGATGATTGTTTATGTAGATTTGATTTAAATCCGCCAAAACACTTTGAAGAAAATAATGAAATTTTAACTGAAATTAAAGAATCAAATGATTCAAATTTCTTATTTCAGTTATTTGGTAAAATTGCCTTAAAAATAAGAGATGAAAGATATTGTAATAAAGACAACGGACAATATAATGAACTGTTACTTGAACTGGTTAAAAATCCGAATATGGATTTAAACAGAAGGTTTGAATATGGATATAATATCACTTGTACACCTTTATTTATTTTAACTTGTTTAAATCAGGCTTATGTGTTACAAGAAGCTTTAAAACGTGATGATGTAGATATAGAAGTTGGTTCCGGATTTTCAGAAAATCAATTAGCGATAGATCAAGCCATAAAGTATCATATTGATGCTTGTGTATATGTATTTTTAAAAGAACCAAAATTGATGAAATTTATTAAACCAAAATTAAATTATTATAAATCAATGGAACTTTCACCGTTTATAAAAGCATTATTTGAACGTTATCCAAAATTACCAGAATATAACAAATCTAAAGGCGGTATTGAATTTATTTTAAATATCGATATTCCGCCCGAGCTTACTGAGCCACTAAAAGAAGTATCATCATTGGAAGATGTACAAAAAACAATTGAAATTGACCCCAACTACACCGATTCCTGCGGTAATAATATAGCAAACGTTGCTGTTAATTTATCAAATTACGAAGATATTGAAGGATTTAGAACAATAATCGCAGCTGATGACATAGGTACTAATTTGGAAAATGTAAATAACAAGTTTGAATCTGTATATAGTCAAGCTTTACGTAATAGCAAAACACATATTGTAGGATATTTAATTTCAAACATTTTAACTCCTTATTTAAGAACGCCAGATGGTGTTGATGCTATGCTGCTTTTTAGTAATATTCCCGAAGAAAAATTTAGCCTTAATTACATGGAATTAGCAAGAAAAAGAGGTTTAAGTGTAAATTCACAAGCCAATGACGGAACTACACCGTTAATGAATGCAATAAATTTAAAACATTATGAAACAATGAAATACTTGTTAAACCATGGCGCAAATCCAGATATTTGCGATGCGTTTAATCAAACGGCTTTACATAAGGCTTGCATGAACGGTGATGAAACGGCAATAAATATTCTTCTTGATGTATACGCGTATCCAAATATAGTTGACGAATCAGGATTAAAACCAATTGAATATTTAGATAATGAATTATTGAAAAAATATAAAGAAAAATTTGAAAATTTGGATTATTTTTATAAAATTGCAAAATGTGATGAAATTACCCAGCCTGACAATTCAATTCATAATTTTGATGAATATGAAGTTATATATGACCCGGAAGGATTTGAAAGAGCTATTAGCGGTTTTGAGGGTGAAAAATTTAACGAAGCGGTTCAATTGTTAAGTAGAAATGTTTTATTAAATTATACAACAAAATCAAGAACTGATTCAGATGGAAATAACGTTCTTCACTTAGTTGCGGGAGTAAAAAGTCCTTATGCGAAAGAACTCATAAAATTGGCAATTGATGAAGATTACGATTTTGATAAACAAAACCAATATGGTGAAACACCTTTAATTAAAGCATTAGACTCGTATTTGGGTGCCGTTACAACAGAAGAAAAAATCCTATTAATGCAAAATATAAAAGCCATTTTAGACGCTAATCCTAATGTTGATTTAACTGATATAAATAAGCAAGGAGCTTTGCATAGAATTTGTCAATCAGGTAATCCGTTATTGTTAATAGAAATTTTAAGATTAAATCCAAAAATTAATCAGGTAGACTCTCAAGGATACACTCCTTTTGATTATATACCTATTGATACAGATAATCCTATGAGACAAATAATCAGTGAATATTTAGAAGAAAATAATGTAATAAGGAAAAAGAAATGATACTACCGGCAACTATGAGATTTAATCAAAATTATAGAAGTATATCAAAAAACAATCTTAAACAAAAACAAGTTTCTAATTCCAATGATTGTTCAAGACAATTATCGGGTCTATATAATCCTATAAAATCATATATAACTTTTGGTTGGTGTACTGCACATTATCAAGCAATGTATGAGATAGATTGCAAACAAAAAGAAAAATTAGATAAGTTAGCTCAAGTTGAACTGTTGAAACAGCAAAAACACGAAAGATACTCTATATATGATAAAGCAAGCGCACAGGCGGCAAAAATTATTTCTCAATATTCAAATTTAATGTTTACAGTTGCTGAAGTTCCACCGTCATTTGCGTTGAAAAATAGTAAAAAATTTAAAGATGCGATAGAAAAAAGTGAAACATTATCAAATCCTTTAACATTGTTAACCGCAATTAATGATATTGCAAAAATGGATGTTAAAAATGATAGTTTAACGCCAATAAGAAAAGAAAGAGCAAAAGGTGCAACACAGTTATATTCAATAGCAATTTTATTAGATAGAATAGAACAAAACAAATATAAACCGGAATTTCAACATGTATTAGCTCAAATTAATATATTATCAGATGATGTTATAAAATCGCTAAAAAACATTTATGGTAATGACATTTTTGAAAAAATCCAACATTATGGTTTATTAAATAAACATCCTAGTGTTAAAGATAAAAAAGCAGCTCTAGATTTTATCATAGAGGTTGATTCTAAAGCAGAATCTCTTGAATTGCCTTTAGATTTTGAAAGTAAATTGATTGTATTATTGAATGCTCAAAGTAATTTCGAAGGAAGAGTAGAAGAAAATACATTAGTTACAGAAAAATCATTGCAAATAAAATTAAATTATCCGGATCATGACCACAATCCAGCTGATTTTAATCATCATCACGAACACACTCATACTCAAGATAATATAGATAATTATGAAAATTTGCACAGACATGGTATTTTACATACCCAAGAATAAATTTTAAAAAATAATTAAGGAGAAATATAATGAAGATTAATCATGTTTTATCAAAAGTAAATTTGAATAATTTAAATAACAAGAGAAAGTACAGGGCTGTTACCTTAAATTTAGCCCAAAATTATAGCAATTCATTGCAATTATCTAATTTTAATACAATAGGTAAAAGTTTAATAACTTTTGGAGCAAATTTAAATAATGGTGATATTGATTTAAGCAAAATGTCTGTTCAAGAATTGCAAGATATGAAACAAATGTATACAGCAGACAGATCTCAGCAGGAAGCCAAGAGAAAGGATGCTCAAGAAAAGCTGAATAGAATAAATAATTGGAATTATAGCGAAGAATATCAAAAACAGGGTGATATGGCTGCTGCTGAAATCAATAGACGCGGCTTAAGTACATTTTGGAATCCGTTTCAATGCCGTGACATTAGATCTAAACATTATACGGAATTTTTAAGAAAGTCAAGAGAAATTGATGATTTAAAAACGAAAAAAGATTTATACGAGCAAATTGTTAACATGTCATCAAGTGATGTTAAAAAGAATAGAACTTTTGTTTCTCAAATTGACATAATGATAGCCCAAAAACAGCAAATTGAAGCACAAGAAAGAAGATTGAGAGGAATTGAAGGCATAAATAAGGCAATAGAAGCCATGGGAAATGCCAAGGGCGGACTTGATGATAGAATTGCCGGTTATGATTATGAAAAAGACGAATTGAGAAGAATTTTTATTAATCCTTTGGTTCAATCCCAAAAAGACCCTTCTGTTGAAGTTCCGCCTGTAATTTTATTATATGGAGCAAATGGAACAGGAAAAACAACTTTTCTAAATGGCATTGCAACAGAAGGTAAATCTGATGAATATGCTGTAGTAGAGCAATTACCTCCTGTTGATACTGCAATAGAATTAAAAGAAGCCTTAAAAAATATATTCCATAAAGCAAAAGTAAGATATTTGGAAGAAAACGAAGATTGGGAGCCAAAAAGAGTTAGAACCATACTTTTAATTAATGATGCAGAAAGATTTTTTGGAATGTCATATGATCAAGCAAAGGCTGTATATGGCGATTTGATTAATGAGGCAGATGAAGCCAAATTGAAGGGTATTAATCATGATGCAGAAATTATAGACAGATTTAAATCTATATTTGATGATTGTTCCGGTGTGCCAGAAGAGCCTGATCATACATTAGCCAATGCAGCTACAACTATATTTATTACAACAAATTATCCTCATTTAATTGATAGAGATTTATTAAGGAAAATGGATATTTTTGCTATCAATCCTGCAAAAGGTAAAAATATGGAAGAGGTAATGAAATTTTATTTTAAAAAATGCTCTGATGTATTAGAAGCCATTAAAGATAGAGCAAAAGACCCTGATTTTAATTCTGATGATTTAAAATTTGTAAAAAAATATATAAGCGAATCATCAGTATCTAAATTAATGCAATATGCAAAAAATGGCGAATTAAACAATTTAAAAATTTCTTATAATACAATTCCATTTGAAAATATAGCAAACGCATTCAGACCAAATTTAAAAACAGGTGCTTTTGATAATAGACAGCTGCAACAATTATCTATACAAGCTCTAAATCAATATATTCAAGACCCGACTCAGAATTATGAAGAATACTATTATATGTTGTTATTCAACGCAAAAAGAATGCTTGATCCGGTGCGCTATAAGCATCATGTTGATATTTTTAACACCCTTGCACCTTTAAATAAACAAGAAGGAAAAGAAGATAGGCAAAGAATGCTTGAAGAAAAATTAGCTTTATATAGAATGGAAAAAGCAGGAATTTTAAGTGATAAAAATAGAAAAAAATTAGATTATATAAAAGCTCAAGATTCTCAAGAATTAAATTATTTGCAAACAAAAAAAGAAGAAACTGTTCTATCTGATGAAGAACAAGAAAGGTTTAATTGGTTGTTAGAAGAAAAAAGAATTATTCAGGAAGATTTATTAAAACTTGGTGATTCAAATAATGATACCGAAGATGAAGATTTTTAATTTGAAAGGCAAAAGATGAGAATAAGTTTAATAAATAATAATTTAAGAAGCCCGATATCATATAAAAAAAATACAAATTATAAAAATAATGCTCAGATAACTTTTAAGCAAAACAACCCTTTAAAACCAGAATACAAAATTTTAATTGCGAAAAGAAAATCAGTTCTTGAATCTATAAAATTGCTTGAATATGAACTTGAACGAGCTAAAAATTACAATGCAAAACAAGCTGAAATTGATACTCTAGATAAAATCGAAAAAGAAAAAAAATCTAAAAATTTTAATCGGCTGAGTGCCTTTCTTACCGGTGAATTAAAAGACATAGAAAGTAAACATTGGATTGAATATTATACCGAAAGAAATGTTGTTGACTACTTAAGATGTAATGGACAAAAAATTTTAACTATTAAAAAGCAACTTGAAGAATATTTAGCATTAATTGATGAGCAGTTAAGTTTATATGAAAAAAAGCCTAATGGTGAATTTGAACAAACTACGACTTTTGTTCCATCAGCCGTAATACCAAATATTCAAAAAACTCAATCGCCTTCTCCT
>CALUWK010000044.1 GCA_944324475.1 Candidatus Gastranaerophilales bacterium | reverse complement strand
GACAAATATTTTTAATAAAAAGAAATTGCACCTTCATTATCGGCAAGAAGATTTTTAGCATTAGCAATATTTATATAATTGTATTTATATTCAGGCATTAAACTTTGCGCCTTTTCATAACAGCCAAGCGCATTTTTATAATCATACAACTGCATATATAAATTCGCCATGCTTATATACAAAAAACCATCCTCGGGACGAAGCAAAATTGCCTTATTATAAGCACTCAATGCATCATTATACCGTCCTAAAGCGCTATATATTCCCGCCAATTTTATATTCAAAACAGCATCATCAGGAGAATATTTAAGTGCTTTTATGATATAATTTAGCGCTTGCTCGAGGTTTCCTTCCTGCTCTTGAACTATAGCACTATTGTATAATTTATTCGACTCCGAGCTCATCTTTGCGTACACTTGAGACTCGATACAACCCAAAAATAATGCCATCAAAAATAATATTAATTTCCTTTTCATAAACAATATTATTAAACTTATCGAAGCAAATTGCAACTATTAAAATTTTTAACAATAGCAATTTGATTATTTTATTTATATCGATTTTATATTAGAATAATTCTATGAAAAAAGTTTTAGAGATAGAATTTTTAAACAAAATAAAGAGCAAAATAAAAAATCTTATTGCATTATTTATATTTTTTCAACTGACAACAGTTAGTGGTGTTTTTGCTCAAACTCCAAAAAATTATGAATTTGACTTAATCAGAGCAGAACTTTCAACGATAAAAGATAAAAATTCACCACAATACAAAAAAACAAAACAAAGACTTGATAAATTTATTACACAAAATAAAATAGATTATTCAACAAAAGCAAGAATAACAGATATTGAAAGACTAATAAAAGAACAAAAATTCAACAGTGCAATATATGAATTAAATAACTTAATTGAAAATAACACTGAAATCAGTTTATGTTACATGCTCTTAGGTGATATTTCCGCAAAATCAGCAAAACCACCCAAAAAAACTGCTTCATATTATAAACAATCACTACAATATAATCAAGATAATTACCTCGCTTCATACAAACTTGCCAAGCTATACTTAAAGGAAAATAAAAATATTCTTGGAATAGAATATTTAAAATACACAATTCAAAAAACAGACAACGAAGAACTTTTAAAAGAAATTGAATACATAATACAAAATAAAATAACACCTGAAAACAAATACGATGCAAATAATCTATATGAGGCACTGGGCGATATATATAATAAACTAGGCAAAAAAGATGCTTCCTATATTGCATATACCAAAGCAATTAAAATCAATCCAAATGATATATTCTTAAAATATTATCTTGCAGACCTATTTTTCTGCGATTGCAAAGACGAACAAGCAATAAGCGTTTATGACGATATCTTAAAAGATTATCCGAATGATACAATGATTAAAATTTCAAAAGCAAAATCGTATGCAAACACAGGAAACCTTTTAAGTGCAGAAAAAGAATTTAGAGAAATTTTGACACAAAATCCAAATTCAATGCAAGCAAAATACGGGCTATATAAAATTTATGAAAGAAAATACACTCCTGATAATATACTTAAAAAAATTAACTTTAATAAAGAAAACTATGTAGTAAATCAACAGGAATGTCTGACTTTCGCAAAATTTCTGGACGAAATGAACGATGAAAAAGGAGCAAAAAACTTTAGAAAATATGCTCAAAAACTTGAAGAAAACGAAAAAGAAAAACTACTTGCTCAAAAAAAAGCTACCGAAACTCAAAAACTAAAACAAGAACAAAGAAATATTGAAAAAAAAGAAACTCCAAAAACAATAAAAAAAGAAGAAAATAATAATAAAATCCTGACCGAAAACGAAAAAAAGCAGCTAAAACAAACCATTCAAAAAGAAAAAGAAAAACAAGAACAACTAAAAAAACAAAAACAACAACAAGAAAAATTGCAACTTGAAAAAGAAAAGAAAATTATCCAACAGGAAAGAAAAAAAGCAATATCAAAAGACCCTAAAAAATATAATGAATACAAACTAACACTAGATAAATATTTAAAAATGAACCCAAAAGACTCTAGCATATACGTGGCTATTGCAAACACTTATAAACTTATGGGCGAACCTACAAGTGCACTGCAAAATTATAGAGAAGCTCAAAAACTAAACCCAACTGATTCTGATATATATTACAATATAGGCCTCACATACATGGAACTGAATAGCTTTATAACAGCAAAAGCAAACCTTATAAAAGCAGTTAACCTCAATAAAGAAAACGAAAAGGCAATTAAACTACTAGCTTTTGTTAATCAAAAAATAATTACTCAAATCATCAATAATGCATATAGCGCCTATGAAAAAAAAGAATATCTTAAAGCAAGCTCCATATTGGATAATGGAATAAAAGATTACCCCAGAAATTCCCAAATGCTCTATTACAGGGCACTTGTATACGATGCGATGGATAGAAATGCAGCACAAATTATAGACCTACAAAAAGCAATAGAATACGATCCTGGATACTATATGGCATATTATCAACTTGCAAAAGCTTATGAAAAAATAAAAGATGAAAAAAGTGCACTTGTTGCTTATGAAAAATTCTTATCAACAGAACCTGAAGAAAAAGATTTAATAGATGAAGTACAAAAAAAAGTAATTACTCTTGGAGCAAAATATTACTAGAAAAGGTAAAAAATGAAAAAAACCGCAATTATAATACCAGCAAGATATTCATCAACAAGACTACCCGGAAAACCTTTATTAAAAGTAAATAATAAGCCTATAATTCAATATGTATATGAAGCGGCCAAACAATCAAAACTGCAAAATGAAGTTATAGTCGCAACAGATGACATAAGAATAAAACAAGCCGTTGAACAATTCAACGGGTATTGTGAAATGACAGACGAAAATCACAAATGCGGCTCAGACAGAATTGCAGAAGTTGCCAAAAGGCATCCTGAGTTTGATTATATATTAAATTTACAAGGAGATGAGCCTCAAATTACACCAGATGTGATTGATTTAGCAATAAATGCGCTTCAAAAAGATTCAACCGGTGACATTTCTACTTTGGTTCGCAAAATTACTTCAAAAGAACAAATAAACAATCCGAATTGCGTAAAATGCGTATTTGATAACAATTATAACGCACTTTATTTTTCAAGATGTCCTATACCATATGAAAGAAACAAAAACGAAGCAAGTTATTACGCCCATATTGGTATATACTGCTATACAAAAAAATCATTAGATAAACTTACAAAGCTAGAACAAGCAGATATTGAAAAACAAGAAAGCCTTGAGCAATTAAGAGCATTGAAAAACGGAATGAAAATAAAAATTGCAATAACAAATCTGAATCCAACAGGAATAGATACCATCGAAGATTATGAAAAATTTAAAAAGCTAATGGAAGTTTAGATATTTTCCGGAACCTCAATTTTTACTGGTTTTGACTTATAAAAATCTCTTTTTTCTCTGCCGCCATCAGCATCTTTTGTAATTAATTTATCAAAATTAATTTTAGATGAATCTGAACCGAGCAAAAACAAAAAATCAAGATGAGCTATATCACGAACAAAATCGTATGAAAAACACAACTTCAAATCCTGAGGGCCAAATATAGCGTAAAATCTTGATTCTGTTAATAAATCTTCTTCGTAATTATCTTTAAGAGGTGAAACAACTGCTCTATAGCCAAGAGCAAATTTATCATTAAAATTAAACTTTTCATTTAGCATTATTGAAGATTTACCATATCTGTATTTATCAAAAACAAAAGGGCTATCGCCATGAATTCCAGCAAACATATATCCAAGGCTTGATTCCCAACGTTTAACTTTTGTTGTAATAAAAGGACCAATCCTGCCTACACCTACTGTTTCACCAGAACCATATAAAGTTGCAGCACCTTGAGCAACAGCACTCAATGCAATACTAACATCCTGTTCTTTATTTTCAAACTTTAAAAAATGTTTTCTAAACTCAGCTATATATCTAAATCTTGATGTACAGTATGCATTCTCCTGATCGTGCTTTTCATAATCACTAAAAACACCTGCATAAAAGCCATGATTGAATATTCCATCTAAATCAGGAACTCCGTAACTTTTTACATATTCCAACTGAGCCGCATACCCCGATCGCCTTGCACCCATAAAACCTTCCGGCATATAAGCATGTCGGCCATACCTTAAAGAAACTTCATTAGTAAATTTATATCTACCCCTTACAACAAGATTAGTAGTAGAAGAAGCATAACCTGCTTCCAACATGCTATTTGGAGTCCTGTGTCGACCAATAATACCAACTCCTATGTTGCTATCACCGTATACCAAAGCAGGCAATAACTTTAAAGTCTGTCCTTTTGGCAATTTAAACACCATTCCATAACCGATATACGTACCAAAATTTCTTAAATTTCCGCCTTCGGGAGAATTTGTTTCATAAACCCTGTTTTCTTTATCTGAAATTATTTCAATATCGGAATTTCTAATTATCTTATGTTTGTTATAATAAATATCCGAACCCTTCAAAAGTAAAGAATTATGATCTTTATAACTTGTGATTATAATTTCTTTTGTATTGATGTCATAAACTTGCTTTCTTTGAGATTCAAGATCGCTCCTATCAACCCTTCGTTGTTTTATATAATCAAGAGCAACATTTTCATAACGTTGGAAACCATTTGTTTCTAATGCAAATTCACTTTGCCGATTACTTTTTAAAGTACCGTTTATAAGCTGCATATCATTTGCAATCAAATAACCCTCTTGTGCATTTATTTTAAATTGATATGCCTCAATAACAGGATTATCCATTAATATATTTTGCTCATTAAAATCAACAAGTAAATATTCACCTGCCATCTCTATTCCATCTTTAAGTATTTTTACATTATCATACAATTTCAAAGTTTGAGCATTCTTATCCAATATTGCTTCATCAGATTTTAATACAACTCCTTGTGCTTTAGAAATTATTTCAACATGCCCCTTCGCATATACATTTCCATCTGTGTCGTCATAGGTAACCTTATCGGCATTAATCTGATATTTATTTTTCGAATCAACCGTAACATTCTCGTCTGTTTTATTTAACTTATCAGAATTTTCTTTCTCAGTAATTTTATCAGAATTTTGTTTAGATAAATCACCATCATCATCTTTCAAATCAGAATTCTCATTTAAAATATCCGACAAATTTTTATCTTTCTCACGTTTATTTTTTCTTTTATCGAAAAAATCCTTAAAAGTCTTTTCAACTCTACCGCCCAAACTACTATCAGGACTAAAATCAGGCAATTCAGGATCATTATATGTAGGTAAGTACATTTCATTTACAACAGGAGCATCCTCATCATTCTTAATAGTTGAAGCTTTAATAACATCATACTGAGCAAAGGCAAATCTTCCCATTTGCAAGGCAAAAAAACCCATGCATACAAAAAAACTTAACCTCTTATTAAACCTTAACAATTATAACCCTCGATAGTCTTCACTATAATTAATTTACAATAAAAACAAATACTATTCAAACTATCTTATGAAATTTAATGGATTGGTAGGATTACCCTTTTGGCGAACTTCAAAATGCAAATGCGGTCCGGTTGAATAACCTGTTGTACCAACCTTTCCAATTACACTACCCTTTGCAACATTTGTACCTTGCTTTGCAATGGTCGTAGACATGTGTGCATACAACGTAGTAGTTGGAATACCGTTAATACTTCCATGGTCAATAATTACAACTTTACCATAGCCACTATACCAACCTACAAAAATAACCCTGCCCGAATTTGCAGCTTTAATAGGAGTACCATAAGGAGCACCAATGTCAACACCTGAGTGAAAAATCTTTCTTTTAAATATTGGATGAACCCTCCATCCAAACGGTGATGTAATTCTACCGGGAACAGGACGTGTAAAACCGCCAGTTACGACAACACTAACTCCTTCTTTCTGTGTTTTCTTTGTTTCTTGGTTAATCATTTGAGAAATTGCCCTTGATTGACGTGCTAAATCTTTCTCTGCTCTTTCCCAAGTGGCTCTATCTGTTTTTAATTTTTCAATCAATTTTTCATTTTTGGATATTGCATCTTGAATATCATTTTGTTGCCTGTTTATTGTTTGGATATTTGCTTCAAGATTTTTCTTTTGCAACTCAATACGTGATTTCAACACCAAAATTTCTCTTGCACTTGCTTTTGTTTCCTTTAAACGTTTTTTATCTTGAGCGATAATTATATTTTCAAAATACAACCTATCTAAAAATGCGTTAATATCCCCCGAATTTAATAAAAATTCAATATAGCCACTTCTTTTTTGTTTAAAAATTTGAACCAATCTTTTTGAAGTATAAGCCTGATGACGCCTGTGCTCTACTAATAATTTATCCAATTTTTTTTCAAGAATCTCAACTTCATTCTGCGCATCTACATATTGCTTTTTATTCTTTTGAAGGCTATGTTGCGTATATTCAAGTTTTTGTTGATTTTTATACAATCTGTTTGTTTCAATTTTTTCTAAAAGCTTTAATTTATGAATTTCCTTCTTTGCTTTACCTCGTTGAGCCTCAATTTCACTTTTTTTATCATCAAGTTGTTCCACAGCAAAAACCGGCATTGCAAATACAAAAAAAACAGCAACCAATAACAGTATAAATTTATTTTTTCTACAAACAGCCCTAATCATACACTAAAATAAAACGCTTAAAAAAGCACCTATTCCAACCATCCAAGCAACTAAAAAAACAGTTAAAAATATAACAATAACTTTTCTGTGTCTTCTAAAAAATTCCATTTTCTTACCTTTTTTAACTCTCTTTAGCAATATAATAACAAAAAAAATATCCAAATAGCAAATTACTTAACATTAATAAGAATTTTTGTATACCTTACACCCTTCATCTTCCATATCTAGTTTTCCGTCATGATTATTATCTACCCCATCATGACAGGAATTTAATGAATCCCAGCCTTCTGCTCTCGGAAAAGCTCTTAAATATTTATCATTAACCGAATTAAATAAATAAAAATAATAATCACGATAAAATTCAGCAACATCAGAATTTTCAATTACCACTATATTTTCATCGTTTTTATATAGACCATTTGCAGAAAAATTTGAGCTACCAGTAATTAATATTTTCTTATCGATAACAATAGTTTTTTCGTGGTTTTTGCCACCCCAGTTTTCTATTTTTGTCGGAATATTATTGTTCCTAAGTTGCATAACCCTGTTTTTAAAGTTTGAAACGCCTAAAGCATCAAGTAAAACATATACTTTAACCCCTCGTTTTTTAGCTGCAATCAACTCTGAAATTATTGTTTTATCTGTTAAATAAAAAGCGGAAACTATTATCTCACTATTTGAATTTTGAAGAGCAGGAATTATATAATTAAAATTTGCATCATTTTTAGGCATAAAATACACCCTTACCACAGTATTACCCAAATTAAAATTATTATTAAAAATTTCAATTTTTCTTTTAGAAAATTTACCACCATACATCTGATTAAATTCTTTTTTAAAACAATTCGCAATTTGAACAGAATTAAATACAATCGCAATATTAGCACTATAGCCGCCTGAATCTGTTGAAGAAATATTTGTGGAACCTGTTATAACCTTTTTATTATCAAATATAAAAAATTTGTTATGCATTAAAATTTCTGTTTTATCAAAATGAGAATCAAATTCCTCGCTAAATTTAACTGTCTCTGGATAATTTTTAATCATAGACTTGCTATAATCAACAATTGAACGAATCTCGACACCTCTCAATTTTGCCCTTCTCAAAGCATCAATTATTTCTTTTTGTTCACCAATCGAATACATTGCTATATCAACAGATTTCTCTGACAATTCAATTTCTCTAATAATACGCTTTGAAAAAGGCGTAACACAACTTTTGTTAGGTTTATTGTACTCAAGAGGATTAAGCAAATATAGCTCAAAAATTCCAAAATTTTTATATACTGATTTTCTATATACATTTTTACTCCTTGGAATATTATAGGTAACAATACCGCTATAATTAGAACCAAAACAAACTTTACAATAATGATGCACATCTTTAATTGATTTTTTAATCAACAATTCTCCGTTTCTCATAAGACGAGCATATTCGCAATATGGCTTATGTAAGACTCCGGAGCGCAAATTCAAAATTAAGAACTCAAGACTTGAAATTTCTTTTGCATTATTTTTTACCTGAGCCGTATTTTTTATAGGTAAATATAAAATATTATCACAATTTGAGTTAATATAAGCTAAACCGTTTTCTAAGAGAAATTCACCAAGATCTTTACCGTTAAAATCCGCTTCAATTAAATAAGCACTATATTTTAAATTCTTAACTTTAAATTTTATTAATATACTAGAGCCTGTTAAATTATCTTTTGCCCAATTTCTGGCAAGAAAACCGACTTTTAAATACTCAACAACATCAATTCCTAATTTAGCAGATTTCTCTTTTACATAATTATTCTGAATAGGCGAAAAAGCATTTATATTTTTAATTTTAACTAATTCATCCTCATCAACCTTATTATTTTTATTAAAATCAACATAAAACCAATCAGCTTCAACAACTTTTAATATCTTATAATAAGAACTATTTTTGTTGTTAATATTTATAACCAAAAACACAACAAAAATAAAAAATAAAAATAATACTGTAATCACTTTGTTTTTCATATATTCTAAAACCATTATCCGATATAATAAAAATTAATTAATTTTTATTAATAAAAGTTTACTTTTACTACTTGTTTATTAAATATGTTTAATATATGATTAATAATACTGGAACAATAAATAAAAAGGGCAAAAAAATGAATCCTATAATTACAGAACTAGAAAAAGAATATACAAATCGTCAAATGCCTGACATAAATCCTGGTGACACTGTTAAAGTCTTTGTAAGAATTATCGAAGGAAACAAAGAAAGAACGCAGGCATTTGAAGGAACAGTTATTAAAAAACGCGGCAGCTCAATCAACAAAACAATTACCGTAAGAAAAGTATTCCAAGGTATTGGCGTTGAACGTGTATTTGCAATTTATTCACCAAGAATTGAAAAAATTCAAGTATTAAGAAAAGGTGATGTAAGGAGAGCAAAATTATATTATTTAAGAGAACGTTCAGGAAAAGCTACACGTATTAGAGAAAAAATGGAAAAAAAATAAATTTTCCAAGGAAAGATTATAATGCCTTGAATTGCCATTCAGACGGTTAATTCAGGGCATTTTTAAAAATTATGAATCATATACACTGGTACCCTGGGCACATTGCAAAAGCTCAAAGACAATTAAAAGAAAAGCTAAATCTTGTAGATGTAATAATTGAAGTTGTTGACGCCAGAATTCCCTATTCAAGCAAATATAAAACAACAGATTTGTTGTGCCCAAATAAACCAAAAATTATCTTGCTTAATAAAGCTGATGTGTCTGATGAAAAATATAATAAAATATGGAAAGAAATATTTGAAAAAAATTACAACAGCGAGGTAATAGTAACAAATCTTTCAAGCAAAAAAGATACCAATCTAATTATAAGTAAAACAATCAATTTATCAAAACCATTAATGCAAAAAAGAATCGAAAAAGGGCTTTTGCCCAGAGCAACAAGAATAATGGTAATTGGAATGCCAAATGTTGGAAAATCGAGCACAATTAACAAACTTATTAAAACAGCAAAAACAAAAACCGGTGCAAAAGCTGGAATAACAAGGCAACAACAGTGGGTTAGAATTAATGACAAAATTGAACTTCTGGACACACCGGGTATTATTCCAACAAAACAAGATGACCAAAATCAAGCTTTGAAACTTGCCTTCGTTAATTCAATAGGAGAAAATGCCTATGATAGCGTTTATGTCGCAGAAAATTTAATAAAAATACTTAACGAACAATATCCGAAAGAATTTAAAAAATACTTCGATTTTAATGAAAGTGATGAAGAAATTAATTTAGAAAAAATTGCAAAAAAAAGAAATTGGATTTTAAAAGAAAAAAAAGCAGATATAATAAGAACTGCAAATATTATTCTATCCTGCTTCAGAGAGGGAAAAATAGGTAAATTTACATTAGATAAACCAGAAGAATATGAATTTATTTGAATTTGACAAAAACGAAAAAACAAATCAAACAAACTTGCTTTTAAATATTCCAAACTACAGCACAATTATTGGATGCGATGAAGCAGGCAGAGGGCCTGCTGCAGGAGGAGTCTGGGCAGGGGCAGTTTGTTTTAAAAACAATATTAACACGAAAAATTTTGAAAAATTAAATGACTCAAAAAAATTAACCCCCAAAAAAAGAGATGAACTATTTGAAATTATTAAAGAAAATTCATTCTGGTCAATAAAAGCAATTACAGTGGAAAAAATAGAAAAAATAAATATTTTAAACGCCTCTCTTTTAGCAATGAAATATGCCGCATTAGATGTCATAAACCAAATTAAAAAAAATAACATTTTAATACTTGTAGATGGAAATAAACTAATAAAAGATTTTGAATATCCGCAGAAATATATTATTAAAGGGGATTCAAAATCAGCTTCGATAGCGGCAGCAAGCATTTTAGCAAAAGTATCAAGAGATAGATACATGGATAAAATCGATAAAGAATACCCAATATATGATTGGAAAAATAATAAAGGTTACCTTACAAAAAAACATATAGAAGCCATACAAAAAAACGGCATGACAAAATATCACAGATTATCCTTCTTAAAAAATATAACAAAAAGCCCCCAAGAAAGCTTGGAGGCAATAATTATATAATTACTAAAGCTTACTACAGCAAGCTTAATGCTATAGATGGCGCTTGGTTTGCTTGTGCCAACAGAGAAGTTGATACTTGTTGAAGTATTTGCTGTTGTACATAACTTGAAGCTTC
>CALUWK010000043.1 GCA_944324475.1 Candidatus Gastranaerophilales bacterium | reverse complement strand
TTTCATTCTTTAAATCAAAACCACCATGGTCTGATGCAATAGCTATATCACAATTATTCATATTCTAAACCTTTCTTTATAGTAATTATATAATAAATTTCTTGTAGAAAAAATATTTTTGCGCTAAATTAATCTTGTAGAGGTATTTTATTTAAAGGATAAAAGCTTATGACAGAAAGAAAATTAGTCGGAACAAATGAAATGTTCAAAAAAGCACTAAAAGGCGGTTATGCTATTGGAGCTTACAATGTAAACAACATGGAAATTTTACAAGGTATTGCAGAAGCTGCCGAAGAAACTCAATCTCCAATCATACTTCAAGTTTCAGCAGGTGCTAGAAAATACGCTAACCAAACTTATTTAATTAAATTAGTTGAAGCTGCACTAGCTACAACAACTGTACCTATCGCACTTCACTTAGACCATGGTGCTGATTTTGAAATTTGTAAAGCTTGTATCGATGGCGGTTTCTCATCAGTTATGATTGACGGTTCAAGATTCCCTCTTGAAGAAAATATCGCACTAACTAAAAAAGTAGTTGATTATGCTCATGCAAGAGGAGTTTCAGTTGAAGCTGAACTTGGTAAATTAGCCGGTGTTGAAGATGATGTTAAAGTTCATGCTAAAGATTCAACTTATACAGATCCTGCTGAAGCTGCCAGATTTGTTAAAGAAACAGGCTGTGATTCTTTAGCTGTTGCAATCGGTACTTCTCACGGTGCTTATAAATTCAAAGGCGAAGCTAAGCTTGATTTTGAAAGATTAGCCGAAATTAAAAAAGCAGTTAACGAAGCTGTTGGATATGACTATCCTCTGGTTCTTCACGGTTCATCTTCAGTTCCTGAAGAATTTGTTGAAAAATGCAACAAATTTGGCGGTAAGTTACCTGATGCACAAGGTGTTCCAGAAGAAATGTTAAACTATGCTTCAAAACATGGTGTTGCTAAAATTAATATCGATACAGATTTAAGATTAGCAATGACATCAACAATCAGAGAATTCTTTGTTGAACATCCTGAAAAATTCGACCCGCGTGAATATATGGGCCCAGGAAGAACTGCCGTTAAAGAAATGGTTAAACATAAAATGGTTGACGTACTAGGAACCGCAGGTCACGCAAAAGACTAATGAAATAATAAAAAATAAAAACACCCGAAATTTCGGGTGTTTTTATTGTCAAGTAAAATAATAACAATATTAAGGTTTTTAAAAAAAATTTACGTTATGAAATATTTGCTGATTTTCTGATCGGACTTGTGCTATAAAATAAATATCAAGAAACGAGATAAATTTTTATGGGGGAATAATGAGCCAGTATCTAAGCAAAGAAGAAATTAAACAATGGAGAAGCTCTTTAGAAAAAATTACTCTTGAAGAATATGCAAAAAGACTTGGAAAAATTCTTGAAGAAGAAAAACAAACAAGTGACATTATTGATATAGTCATGAAAAATGAAAAAAGATTATATACAACAAAAGAAAACAAAAACCCGAAAAAACAAGTCTTAAAACTTGCTAAAAAAGCTCAAGACATACAAAATACAATTACATCTTCCATAAAAGAAGATTCGCTAAGTTACATAAAATCTAAATTAAGCTGCAAAAAGCAACTCACGCAAAGAGAAGATGTTGTTTTAGAACATTTTGCAAAAAACAAAGGTAAAATTGTTTTTGCAAAAGATCTTGCGGCTATTTTAAACCTGCCAACGGATTATGTTTATAAATATATTAAAAACCTAAGAGCGAAAATTAACGAAAATATACTTGAAAATGCAACAAAAGGTGGTTATATTTTCAATTTACCAAACAATTAATTTTAAAAATTATTTACATTTTGCTTGTTTTAAAATTTGCTCTATAATTTTAGTATATGCTTAATGAAACCTTAAAATTAATAGATAATATAATAAATCAAAATGAAACAAAATCAGAAGATTTCTATTTTGATTTAACGGAAATACTGTCCAAATTATACAAAAAATCTTCTATAGCAATATTTTTTATTGAAAATACAGGTTGCAAAACAAAAAGTGCTTTTAACGAAAAGTATGTAACTAACTATACAATAAAAAAAGAATACTTCGAAAAAATAGTAGATAATCCAAATATAGAACTTGAACTCAAAACAAAAGAAGATGATTTATTTAAAAAATACAGTTATGCAGTTAAGCTCGCAATAAAAGAATCGATTTTTGGTTTTTGTATTTTAAGTGACGACAAACCTATAGATGAAGATAAAAAAACCTCATTTAAAAGTTTGATTAACATTATAAGTTACAAAATAAAAGATTATGAATTAAACGAAGTGTTCAAAATTCAACTCAAAGCACTGCAAGACAATATTCTTGAAAAAGAAAATGCCTATGAAATAATTAAAAAACAACACAAAAAACTTGAAGAACTTGACAAAGCAAAAAATCTTTTCTTGGCAAATATATCACACGAATTAAGAACACCGCTAAATGCCATAATAGGCTTTTCTCAAGCTCTTGACAGTAAAATTTTTGGTGACTTAAATGAAAAACAATCAGAATACATAAAAGACATTCAAATATCAGGTCTACATCTTTTAGGAATGATAAATGAAATTTTAGACATTTCAAAACTTGAAGCGAAAGCAATGAAATTTTCGCCTATTGAACTTAACCCAACCCAAATTATACAAGAAGTCATTAATATATTAGAACCTTTATACAAAGACAAAAATATTACAATCAATTTTAATTCAGAATTTAGCGGAACAATAAAAGCAGATTATCAAAAATTTCAACAAATACTCTACAATCTACTATCAAACGCAATTAAATTTACTCCAAAAAACGGTAAAATTGAAATTTTATCTTCTTCTGAAGCTAAAAATTACATACTAAAAATCAAAGATAATGGCATAGGAATAGATAAAAAATACCATAATAAAATATTCAAAAAATTTGTTCACTTAAACAATGTATACACAAAAAACCAAAATTCAACAGGCTTGGGACTTACAATTACAAAAGAACTTGTAAAGTTACATAACGGAAAAATCACTCTTGAAAGCGAATTAAATAAAGGAACCACTTTTACATTAAATTTTAGAAAAATAATATTATGAAGAAAATCCTGATTATTGAAGATAACGAACTAAACATGAAACTTTTTTGCGATATTTTAAAATATCAAAATTATAATACAGACACTTCAACAGACGGAATTGAAGCCTATAAAAAAATAAAAAATAACAAATATGATTTAATAATACTAGACATTCAACTACCAAAACTTGACGGTTTTTCTCTCCTGAAAAAACTAAAAGATGAAAATATCACAATACCTCCAATAATAATTGTTTCAGCTTGTGCAATGGATTCAGACAAACTCAAAGCAAAAGAATTCAATATTGATACATACTTAACTAAACCAATAGATATAAACAATTTTATAAATACAGTTAAAAATAAAATTCTATGATTATCCTAGCATTTTAATTTTCGTTATTGCATCATCATAACCATTTTTTTCAACATTTTCATTCGCCTCTTTTTCAGTTAAAAAGCCAGGGGCACGCAAATAATTCGCAAAAAAACAAAGCTTCTTATATAAATCTTTATGGGTTTTATCAAATCCCTTTGCCTTAAATACCATTGCCAAAACCTCTGGTCTATTAAATCCATTGTCCTTTTGCAGTGCAATATGATACTTTTTCTCAAAATCTTCGGTCATTCTGTACCTAAATCTATCCGATTGTTTCTTTTCTTTTTCATTATTTAATCTTGTTTTTTCACCAAACACATCCAAAAAATATATAAAACGTCTCGGAGCCATATATAACTCAGCAAATTTTGCTTTTACCCATTCTTTTGGCTTAAGTTTATTTTTTTTCAATTTTAACGCTTTAGAAATAACAGAAGCACAATCATCTCTCATTTTTATAATATCAGAATCATTTTGTTCAACTGCCATTGCCCTTAATGGTATTCCGTCATGATTATTAGTACCGACTGTGAGACTGTTTGGATTCATTTTTACAACATTCAAGAAAAAATCAACACTACCCCATCCATAATCATTTATGCCTTTCTTTCTTTCCCAATTTGTTGTAAACATTGTGTTTCTGTTTTTAAAAACATCTTTTACAAAAGGCTTACCATGCCAGTCAAAAACCTTATCAGAAGAACCATCTGCTTCATAAGTTATTTTTCTAAAATCATAATCCTTGCCTTTAACATCTTTTACAACATTTTCAATAAAGTCAATTACTTTGCCATGATTCACATACTCAAGCACAAGGTCTTCAGGAATTATCTGTTTTTCTTTACCATTTTCATAGGTATAAATAGTATAAAACTTATAAATTGGAGATTTTGAAGGCTCAATGCCTTCTTTTAATTTAATATCATATGATTCATAAGCAACCCCAACATCAACTCTTATTCCATCGTACAAATTTGCAGCCAATGCAAATTTTTGCTTTAATAACCAAGCAGCCTCACTATTAGGATAATTAACTACATCTTTATATTTTAAAATCGGAAAACCCCAACTAATAGCATGTATATGATCAAACGCATCACTAAACGCCCATATTTCATCAGGTCCATAACCTATTGGAACATCTCCATCAACTTCAATACCCAACTCATTCAAGTGCTTTTTTGTTTCAAGACGCTGTTTATAGGCAATAAACTGCCTAAAAATAAAAAAATCAATTTCATCCTTATATTCTATTTTATACGATTCAAACCTATTTCTTTTTCTATAATTATACCTATAGTTTTCAAATAAATACGGATCAGTTTCACCTATAAAAGGGTAAAGCGCTAACCTGTCATAATTTTCTGCTATTGGACTATTTTTATAATTCTCATATTCAATCCTTAAAATATCATCAGGATTTGAATGGTATTCATTAAAATTTTTCCAAGCTTTTCTTAATACATTTACAACAGGTGACTGTGTATCTTTACCTAATAAATTCTCATAATTAATTTTATTTATGCTTTCACGAGTAACAACATTTTGTATAACCAAATCATCAATATCAGATGGTTTCAATAAATTTCCATATTCATCTTTTAAAAGTTTACTTAAATCAATAGTATCCTCACCTATTGTTATTGAGGATCTATCATAAGGACAATATAAATTTAAAGCATTATACCTTAAAAACCTCACTATAGGAGAATCTTTAACTCGACTAAAGCCCACGTAAGGCTTCATATAAGAAAGAAAATCTATAGCATTTTTACTATTTAAAGTTCCAACTCCAACATCCTTGTCAATGTCTGCACAACTTGAATAAGAATAATAATCTAACATAGTAGAGTTGTTATCGCCAAAAAGCCTTTTTTCTGCCTGATTACATACATCATCCATAAGATTTACAGCATCAGTAGACAAGGCTTTTCTAAAAGACAATCCAACTCTAGCATTAACTAAACCAATAATTTTCATACAATCAATCTTATTATCAGCACAATCATAAATTACATCATTATACGTATTTTATTATAGTTTATCCAAAACTTTCCTTGTTTTCAAGTTTCTACATACCCCACAATCATTACATTTAATTTCACAAGGGACTGTTGAAACAGCATTTTTTGCTTTTTCATATTCACTATACAACCAAACTTTATCAACACCATAACTAATATCATCCCAAGGTAAAATATCATCCTTATAATATTCCCTTGTTGCTTTCTTCTCGATATCAATATTTAATTTTAAAGCAACATTGTTGTACAAATCTAAATTCAAATTTTCATCCCAAGATTCAAGATAAGCACCGTTTTTATACATTTCATATATTAAACTTGAAGTTTCTTTATCTCCTCTTGAAAAAAAAGCTTCAAGTTGAGACATTTTAGGATTATGAAAATTAAATTTTACATTTTTAACTTTTTGTTTTAAATCTTTTAAAAATTTTATTTTATTTTCAATTTCTTCTATGGTATTTTGTCTTGCCCATTGAAAAGGAGTGTGAGGTTTTGGAACAAAAACAGATATAGAACACGTAATTTGAGGATATTTCAAACCATCATGTCTGCATCTTAAATTTACTTTCTCAATTAAATGCACAATTTCTTTTAAGTCTTCAAAAGTTTCAAAAGGCAAACCAATTACAAAATAGTACTTAATTTTATTCCAGCCGTTTTTTATACAAGAAACAGTAGCATTAATTATCTGTTCTTCAGATAAATTTTTATTTATAACGTCCCTCATATGCGAAGAACCTGCTTCAGGAGCTATAGTAATGCTTGCTTTTTTCTCACCAGCGACAAGATTTGCAAGTTCCAAAGAAAATTTATCAGCTCTTTGAGAAGGTAAAGAAACGTTAATTCCGCTACCTTTATAATAGCAATTTAACTCTTTTAAAATATCTTCTATTTTTTCATGATCATTAGACGAAAGCGATAATAAAGAATATTCATCATAACCCGTATTTTTAACGTACTTTTTTACCAATTCAACAACATCATCTTTTTTTCTTTCCCGCACCGGCAGATTTATATGAGAAGCTTGACAAAAACGACACATTCTAGCACAACCCCTTCTCAACTCAACTACGGCTCTATCATGAACAGAGGAAAAATGAGGGACAGGAGACATAACTGGATGATTATTAAAATTCAACTGCGCAATTCTTTTATTAGTTTTCTTAGGAAACAGAGGAGAATATACGCCTTCAATCTTTGAAAGTTCCTTTATTTTCTCAAATCTATCCAGATGTTTTAATTCAACAACTTTTCTGAGAACTTCAATATCAACATCTTCACCGTCTCCTATTACAAAAATATCTATAAAAGGACTCATTGGAACGGGATTAGATACCGAAGGACCACCCGCCAAAATTATAGGATGAATATTGCTTCTATCTTTAGAAAAAACAGGAATATCTGACATTTCTAAAAGCTTTAAAACAGTTGTATAGCACATTTCATACTGCAAAGCAAAACCAACTACATCAAACTCATTGGGTTTTCTTTTTAATTCCAGCGAATATAAATTTTTTTTATTTTTAATAAGCAACTCTAAAAAATCTTTATCAGGAGCATATAGCCTATCACACAACAAATCAGGTTGCCTGTTTATTAAATCATATATTATTTTATGTCCAAAATTACTTATTGCAATTTCATATTTATCAGGAAAAGCAAAAAGAAACTTAGCTTTAGAAGAATCAAAATCTTTATTATATGAACCAAATTCTTCACCAATATAACGAGAAGGCCTCTCTACATTCAGCAAAATATCACTATATTCACTTAAAAAATCATCATTTATCATACAATTTATTAAACTACAAAAAATAAAATTTTATGTTAAGAAATATTACAATAATGATAATCAAAAAGCAATTTTCTAATCTAAAAAAACTTTATATTATTGTAAGGTTAGTTTAAAAATTAGGTTAGGAGTGTTAGGTCATGGGATGGATTACAATGTCCTTAAGGAGGTCAGAACTTCAAAGAAGCATCAACGACCATACTTATGAAAAATTAAAATTAAGCAGGCAGTTAAGAGATCTTACAAGCTTTTCAAATGCAATAGGAGACGGAACAATTTCTCCATCAGAAATTGCTTCACTTGGTTCAGATTTATTCGGAACTGCACTGGATTTTATGGGCTATTCAAATGAAGCTGCGGCAACAATCGCAAGCGAACAAACGGACTATTATGCAACAGCTTATGATGATATAACTCAACAGCAATACTACAACAACCCGTCAATCGCATCACAAGCACAGTTATATTATGATGAAAATGGTAATCTTGACACAAGCACAATGTATGCAAATTTCTATGAAAAAGCTTTAGAAGAATATGTTGAACAATACATTACCCCATTACTAAATGAAAAGCAAAAAGAAATTGAAAACAAGCAAACAGAACTTGAAACCCTTGTTGCATCAGAAGAAGCAGAACTTCAACAATTAAAAGAAAGCATAAATCAAAATATCCAACAAAGTACAATCCAACTGGCATAAAAAAACTTACTAACCTAAATAACCTAATAAAGCCCGCAAAAGCGGGTTTTTTAAATATATAAGATATTTTTTGCAAAATAAATTAATTTATGTTAATATAAGTTCAAAAAAATATATATTTTGTAATGTTAAAATTGTTTTGAATAAGTAAGGAAGAAAAATGACGAAAGACATCCAAGGAGAAAACATTGATACCAAACAAAAAATTCTAGTTGTTGACGATGAAGCGAGTATAAGAAGAATTCTTGAAACACGCCTTAAAATGGCAGGATACAATGTTGTAACTGCAGAAGACGGCGAAGAAGCAGTTGAGCTATTCAACAAAACAAACCCTGACATAGTAATTTTAGATGTTATGATGCCAAAAATGGACGGGTATGGAGTAACAAGAGAAATAAGGAGAGTTTCCGATATCCCAATTATAATTCTAACTGCTCTTGGCGATGTGTCAGAAAGAATAACAGGGTTGGAACTTGGAGCAGATGATTATGTTATTAAACCTTTCAGCCCAAAAGAACTTGAAGCAAGAGTAAAAGCCGTTCTCAGAAGAACAATCAACAAAGATATAACCATTCCCACCGGAAAAACAACTAAAAATGTGATAACCACTGGCAATATAAAAATTGATACCGCAAGACGTCAGGTATATCGCAAAAATGAAAGAATACGCCTTACGGGTATGGAGTTTAGTTTACTTGAATTACTCGTGAACAACTCAGGAACAGCATATTCAAGAAATGAAATTTTGCAACATGTTTGGGCATATCCGCCAGATCATAGAATTGACACTCGTGTTGTTGATGTCCATATATCAAGATTACGTTCTAAATTAGAAACAGATCCTGCAAATCCCGAATTAATACTTACTGCACGTGGCATCGGATACATGTTCCAAAGAATAGGATAAAATGACAATTAAATTAATTAAAAAAGAAAACTCCAATTATGAAAAAAAAGTTCTCGTAATTGGAGTTTTTCACGGAGATGAACCTCAAGGGGAATATTTTATTAATTCATATCTAAAAAAAAATCCAAAAAACGGAAAAAATGCGGTCTATTACATACCCTGCCTTAATAAAAGCAAATGCCGTAAAAATTCAAACGGAATAGATCTAAATAGAAACTTTCCGACTAAAAACTGGATATTAAGTGAAAATAATAACTACTTCGGAGGAAAACAACCAAATAGCGAAAAAGAAACACGATTTTTAGTCAATTTAATTGACAAAAATAAATTTGATGCCATTATTACAATACATTCTCCATATAAAGTAGTTAATTTTGACGGACCGGCAGAAAATTTAGCCATAAAGATATCTGAATATCTGGGATACAAAACCTCTTGTGATATTGGCTATCCAACACCTGGAAGCTTTGGAACTTATTGTGGAGTTGAAAGAAAAATACCAACACTAACAATAGAAATAGACGAAAATGAAGATATTGAAATATTAAATAATAAATTTGAAAAAATATTTAATTACTTAGAAAATAAGTTTTGAACACATCCGATATATATTACAAAATGTAAAGTATGAATTTAAAATTACGCTAAATCAATTCTCTTCTTTTCAAGAATCAATTTATCGTAAACCCAATCCGGAACAAAATTCTTTCCCATAAGTATAGTCCCATGATTTAAAGAAGGAGCATGAAAATCAGACCCTCCAGTCACAATTAATCCATATTTTTCAGCTAGTGTAGAAAAATGTTCAACCGCGGCGGGAGAGTGCTTTCTATGGTAAGCTTCAATACCCCTCAAACCATAACTAACCAGCTCGCAAGTTAGATCATCTGCTATATCAACATCAATGGGATGAGCAAAGACAGGAATTCCTCCCGCTTCACTAATTACTTCAACTGCATCATGTGGAGAGACAGTCTTTCTCTCAACATATACATCAGAACTGTTATTTATAAATTTTGCATACGCTTCCATAACATTTGCAGTGCCACCGGAGCTCGTAATGGCTCTGGCAATGTGAGGTCTTCCTATAGAACCCATTGGAGCAACAAGTTTTTGCACATCTTCAAATTTAATTTTAATACCTTGTTTTTTTGCTAACAATTTAATTATTTGATGAGTCTGCTCAATCCTTGCCTTCTGCTGAAATTTAATCATTTCAACAAAATCACTATTTTTTTCATCCATAAAATAACCCAAAATATGGACTTCAAAACCTTTGTATATTGTATTTATTTCTACTCCTGAAATGATTTCCAATTCTGCATTTTTAGTTTTTGAATAATCGCACGCAACTTTATGGGAAAGTACATTATCATGATCAGTTAAAGCAATTACATCCAAACCGCAATCAATAGCAGTGTCGACAATCTGTTCAGGATTCAACATACCATCTGAATAAGTCGTATGAATATGTAAATCAATCTTCACTTTCCTTTTCCTCACATTGTGTATATTCAAAACTTATTCTATTAATGCTTACTGGCAACTTTTTATTAAATTCAAGTTCAAGAGCATTAAACACATAAGGATAGGACATTTCAACTTCAAAACGCTCATTTATAGACGTAAGTAGCCTTTTTAAAGAACCATCATACTCCATACCAATTACCCCATTTTTACTGCCACAAAAACCAACATCGGTTATATAAGCACACTTATTATCTAAAATAATTTCATCAGCAGTCGGTACATGGGTATGAGTTCCAATTACAGCATTAACTCCTAAAGAAGCTGCAAATCGAGCAAAACACTGCTTTTCAGCTGTAGCTTCAGCATGGAAATCAACAATAATTACTCTATCATTAAGCACATTCTTAATTTCTAATTCATCAATAAGCTTCTCCAAAGCACCAAAGGGACAATCTATAGGAGGCATAAATGTCTTACCTAAAAGATTTATAACAATATATTTTTCAAAAACCCTATAACCAACACCCTTAGTTGATTTATGATAATTATAAGGACGTATTAAAAAGTCAGACTCATCAATATAATTTAAAATATCTTTTTTATCCCAAATATGATTTCCCGAGGTTAAACAATTTATACCACAAGCAACCAAATCGTCATGATTTTTTTTGGTTAAACCAAAACCATGGCTTGCATTTTCCGCATTTGCAATTATAAAATTATACTTTTCTTTATTGTTCTCATCGACAAGAAATTTCCGCACAACAGCACGGCCCGAGCGACCAACAATATCACCAATAAATAAAATTTTAAAACAATCTTGCATTTTTAAAACTGATTTTATTTTGCAATTTCAGTAACTCTTGTCTCTCTTACAACAGTTACACGAATTTGTCCGGGGTACTCCAGCTCATCCTCAATACGTTTTGCAATATCACGAGCAAGCTTTGCACTTGCAATATCATCAAACACATTAGGTTGAACAATAACCCTAACCTCTCGACCAGCCTGTACAGCAAATGTCTGCTTAATACCTTCGTAACTGTTAGCAATTTCTTCCAGTTTTTTAAGGCGTTTTATATAGATTTCAAGCGTGTCACGACGTGCACCAGGGCGACCAGCAGATAATGTATCGGCAATTTTAACTAATGCATCAGTTAAAGAATTACAAGGTATGTCATCATGGTGAGACTCAATAGCATGAACTATAACTTCTTTTTCACCATAACGCCTTGCAAGATCAGCACCAAGTTGAACATGCGTCCCTTCTTGTTCTTGATCTATTGCCTTTCCGATATCATGCAATAAACCTGCACGTTTAGCACTTTTTACATCCGAACCAAGTTCAGCAGCAAGCATTCCTGCGATTTGTCCTACTTCAATCGAATGTTTTAGCACATTTTGACCGTAGCTTGTTCTATAATATAAGCGTCCAAGTGTTTTTGAAAGCTCTTTGTTAAGGTTCATAATACCAAGGTCAACAGC
>CALUWK010000042.1 GCA_944324475.1 Candidatus Gastranaerophilales bacterium | reverse complement strand
AACCAATTTTATTAAAAGTATTAGGATATTTTTTAGTTAAATATTGAAAATATTTATACAATCCAAAAGCAGGAATTAAGCTAAAAATCAAACTTGCAATTTTAAGAGCAAAATCAACATCTTCACTAATTCTATATCTAATAAACAATATTAAAAAAGATAAAATTGAAATAAGCATTAATAAAAGCAATTTTTTAAATAAATTAACTTTTAAATTATCAATATAATTAAATATTCCAAATGTTTTAGCTAATAAATATGAAGCAAAAGGAGAGCACAGAGGAATGAATAAAAGTATGTCAAAATAGCTGTTTAATATCTCGTTTAATTCTTCATTCATATAAAATGGGCTTAATAAAATCATAGGAATGACACCAACTAAATTAACAAAAAACAAATATCCATTAAAACATAAAAAAATAACATAGAGTATTATTTTAAAAATAATTTTTTTATCTAGTTTTTGTTCCATATTTTATCAAGCTCATCTTTTGTGATTATTATATCATGGATAGTGAAATAGCCTTTTAAATTTCCTTTTAACATTTGTCTTCTGCCTGCTTCAACAATAGCATTTTCGCCTTTATTAAAATCATAAGTATCAAACATATATAAGTGCAGATTTCCTTGTTTATCTATTCCTGAATTTAGAAAATCAACACTTCCAAAGGCGTTATGAAGATTTGATTTTTTCCTGTTTCCATAGTTAGTAAATCTTTGAGTAAAATCCTTACCTTTTAATATGTTTTCTTTGTTTTTAATTAATGCTTCTTTGAAATCACTGCTTTCTTTTATTCTTTTTGTTGGGGCTGAGTTATTGTGAAATATTCTTCCTTCAATACTATTTAAATTGTATCCAAAATCTTTGAATTGATTTAGTACTTTATCTTGAATATAAGATTTGAACTTTGAAAGTCTGCCATTATCATATTCGTTTAATTTTCTATCATTAACATTTAAAAGTTTTGTGCTGTTTTTTGTGTAAATTGGAAGTTTTTTGTTTTCTGCCAGATTAAGCATTCCAGCGGCATCTGGACCACCTGCTAGAGTTCTTGGGATTCTGCCTAGTATTGGTAAACTTGTTAATTTGATTTTATTCTGCATATTTTTTACATTTTTTTCAAATTCTTCGTTTTTTGTTTTCAAATTGTCTATTTTAGTATCACTTAATCCTGCCTTTAAGGGCGTTTGAAGATTTTTATTTAATATTTTTTCTAAATCTTCGTTTGATGAATAAAGAACTTGTGCAGGTGATAAATCATTGCCTAAAGTGTGCAATAATTCATTTCTTTTTTCTGTTTTTAATTTTTCTTCTTTTGTTTTTTTACCATACAAAATTTCAGCGGGATTTTGGTTTCTTTCTTTCATCATTCCGCCATTTTTAAAGGTAAATTTACCGTCTTCATCTCTAGGATGGTCTTGTTCATTCCAAGTCATTTTTCCTCCTTTTTAATATAATCCTCAAAGTCCAATAAAATTAAAAGAGAGCCGTTAAAACCTATTTTGATTCTATTGACTCTCTATTATATCTATAATTAATTTATATTAAACTTATAAATTCATTATATACTATTTTTATTTTTTTTCAAGATGTTTTTGAATTAAACATCAATATTTGTTGCATAAATTGCGTTTTGTTCGATGAAATCTCTTCTTGGAGCTACATTATCGCCCATCAGAATATCAAACAATTCATCGCAAAGTTGAGCGTCTTCAAGACTTACTCTTTTTAGCGTACGATTAGCAGGGTCCATAGTAGTTTCCCAAAGTTGTTGAGGCATCATTTCTCCTAAACCTTTGAAACGTTGGATTTGCATACCTTTTTGACCTCTGTCTTCAATGAATTTAGACAATTGAGTAAATGATGTAATATCAATTGAACCTGCTTCTGTTTCTAATTTTAAAAGTTTTTCTTCTTCAATTAAAAACTCACGAATTTTAGGATAAGCGTCTTTAATTCTTAGATATTCTTGAGATTTAATCATATTTTGAGTAATTAAAACAGGCTCTAATTCACCGCCTAATTCAATTTTTAGATTAAATCTTGTGTTTTCGCTATTAGCACACAAGAACACTCTATAATCTTTTGCTTCAGTAATTCCATAGTTTTCAGCGTGGTCTTTAATATAGTGAGAAAGATATTCGTAGTGTTCTTTCATTTTTGCTTCGTTTTCAAAATCATTCGGAGTGATATTTGAGCGAATTAATCCACGCACGATTACAGAAGGCATTTGGTTGATAATAGGATTATAGAAAGCTCTATAATATTTGCCCATTTCATACATTAAAGGCTCAAGTTTATCTTCTGAAACTGATTTTGTTTTCGCTTTATTGAATAATTGAGTACCTTTAACTCCACGTTCGCGAACCATTCTATCAAGCGCTCTATCGTCATATAGATAATCTGTTTGTTTTCCTGTTGTAATTTTATATAATGGCGGTTGAGCGATATATACATAGCCATTTTCTAATAATGGACGAGCGTATCTAAAGAAGAATGTTAACATTAGCGTTCTAATGTGAGCACCATCTACATCGGCATCGGTCATAATAACAACTTTATGGTATCTCAATTTTGTAACGTCAACTTCTTCATGGTTTTTTGAAATATTAATACCAAGCGCTTGAATCATTGTCTTAATTGAATCTGAGTTATAGATTTTATCAAGACGAGCTTTTTCAACGTTTAGGATTTTTCCTCTAAGAGGAAGAATTGCTTGGAATTGTCTGTTTCTGCCTTGTTTAGCAGAACCTCCTGCGCTATCACCCTCAACAATATATAATTCGCATTTTTCAGCTTCACGACAAGAGCAATCCGCTAATTTACCGGGGAGAGATGAGCTTTCAAGAGCTGTTTTTCTTCTTGTTAATTCACGAGCTTTTCTTGCTGCTTCTCTAGCGCGTTGCGCTTGCATTGTTTTTTCAATGATTGTTTTTGCTGTTTTTGGGTTAAATTCAAGCCATTCTTGGAATTTATCACGAATAACATCATTAACCGCAGGAGTTACTTCAGCGTTACCTAATTTTTCTTTTGTTTGACCTTCAAATTCAGGATTTCCGATTTTAACAGAAACAATAGCGGTTAAACCTTCTCTAACGTCTTCACCTGCTAGGTTTGCATCTTTATCCTTTAAAATGTTATTTTTTCTTGCATAATCGTTAATTACACGAGTGATACCGTTTCTAAAACCTGTTAGGTGAGTACCGCCTGAATGAGTGTTGATGTTGTTTGCAAAAGACAATACATTTTCAGTGTATGAATCAGTGTATTGCATTGCAATTTCAACGTTAATTCCGTCAACCATTTTTTCAATATAAATAGGTTTTTCAAAAAGAACGTTTTTATTTTTATTTAAATGTTCAACATAAGAAGCAATACCGCCTTCAAAATGGTATGTTGTTTCTTTTTCATTTTTTTCATCATGAAAAACAATTTTTAAACCTTTGTTTAAAAATGCCATTTCACGAAGTCTGTTTGCAATAACTTCGCAATCGATTTCTGTTGTTTCAGTAAATATTACAGGGTCAGGCCAAAAATGAGTTTTTGTTCCGTGCTCATCTGTTTCTTTGATTTTTTGAACTTCTGTTGTAGGTTCACCCCTTAAATATTCTTGACGATGTAGCCAACCGTCACGAGCTACTTCTACTACATATTTTTCAGATAGCGCATTTACAACAGATGCACCAACACCGTGCAAACCGCCTGAAACTTTATAACCGCCATCGCCGAATTTACCACCGGCATGAAGCACTGTGTGAACAATTTCAAGAGCTGATTTTCCGCTATCCGGCTTAATATCACAAGGAATGCCACGACCGTTATCTTGAACGGTAACAGAATCATCCTTATGAACTGTAACATGAATAGTGTCGCAATATCCTGCTAAACTTTCATCGATTGAATTATCTACAATTTCATATACGCAATGATGAAGCCCACGTTGAGAGGTTGAACCGATATACATACCCGGTCTTACCCTAACTGCTTCCAAACCTTCCAAGACTCTAATATTGCTGGCATCATAATGTTGATTAGTTGTTGTATCTGCCATATACTCCCCTTTTAATAAATATCTATAAGAATATTGTACTATAAAAAGGAGATTTGTAAATTTTTAAAAAAACCTTGAAAATACTTTAATATAAATCAAAATTGAAGCAATTATTAACAAAACTCCCGAAAATTTCATCAAAAATTCAGAAATATTGGCAAAATTTCTGACCCCTTTTATAAAAGAGGTAAATATACCTGCTAAAACTACTATTACACCTTGCCCCAAAGAAAACAATAAAAGCATCAATCCTGCAAGTGCAATATTTTTACTTAATGCAGCAAAACTCATTATCCCTGCTAAAATCGGAGTTGAGCAGGGACTCACTGCAAATGCAAATAAAACCCCCACCAAAAAGGGATATAAAAATAAACTATGAGAATTGCCTTTCGGCATTCTTTTAACTAACGGAACAAGCGTAAAATCTAATATTCCAAGTAAATTTAACCCCATAAGAAAAATAAAAGATGCAATAAATAAAACCCAATAAGAGCCTCCAACAGAAACAAAAACACTTCCTGTTACAGCACAAATCACTCCTATTATTGATAGAATTACCGCAAGCCCCAAAACAAACGAACTTAATTGTACGAATGTTTTTAGTTTATTACTGTCACCATAACCGCCGACATATCCGACGATTAAAGGCAAAATACCGATTGAGCACGGAGAAATTGAGCTTAAAATACCGCCAAAAAATGAAACGAGCAAAAAAGCAAATGAAAAATCATTTCCCGACATATATTGAACTAATTTATCCGTTAATTCTACTATCATTTTTATATCCCGTTAAATTTTACTTCTCATCTATCATTTCTAATACATCAATAATTTCATCAGATGACATAGCACCTTCTTGCCTGTGAATAACATTTCCTTGCCTATCTATAAAAACAAGTGTCGGAACAAGAGTTACTTTATATTTTTTAATTTGTGACTTATTATAGTCTATTCCTTTACCGACATTTTCCACAACATTAATTTCTTCTACTATAACTGAACCTTTATAATTTTTCATTGCTTTATCCATTTCTGCTGCAACTTCTTTACATTCAGAACACATAGGAGAAGAAAACTTGATTATTTTAGCTTTAGCCACTTGATTTGTCTCCTTTGCACCTTGACTTTTGCACATCATATCATTTTGTGCTTTAGCATCAAGATAAGCATATAAACTCAATGGAAGAACAAATATAAGTAATACGATAATCCAATTTTTCATAATTTTTCCTTTGTTAATATACAAATGATTATATATTTAAAAAATCAAAATTTAAAAGGGTAAGTTTAACTAATCTTTTTATTTGTATAATTTTGACCTTGATAAGAATTTCTTTGAATCATTATCTTATCAATTAAATTCAAAATTTCAAAACGACGATTGACCCACTTAGGTTCAAGGGTTGTTTCACTGAAACCAGTTCCTGCTATTCTTTGAATTGTTGTTGTTTTAGGTAAAATTTCTAAAATATCACAAACAATTTGAACATACTGCTCCATATTTAAAAGATAAAAAGAATTTTCTTTATACATTTTAGCTAATGGAGAATCAGCTAAAACAGTTAACATATGGATTTTTATTCCGTCAATTTCCAGTTCAGACAGTTTTTTTGCTGTTTCGAGCATATCTTTTTTGCTTTCATTTGGAAATCCAAGAATTATATGAGCGCAAACTTTAATATTTCTTTTTTTTGTTTCAATTACGGCCCTTCTAAAACATTCAAAGTCATGACCCCTGTTTATTAATTTTAAAGTTTTATTATTGGCAGACTGTAAACCATACTCAATCCACGGATATTTATATGTAGAAATTAAGTCTAATTTCTCATTATCAACGCAATCAGGACGCGTGCCTATCGAAATAGAGACTATTTTATCATCAAGAAAGACACTATCATATATTTGTTTTAAATAATCAACCGGAGCATAAGTATTACTATACGATTGAAAATATGCCATAAAAGCCTCGGCTTTAAATTGTTTCGTTAATTTTTCAATACTTTTTTTAATTTGCATTTGAACAGAATTTTTAACATTATTACACCTTGAATAACTTCCTGTTTCATCGCAAAAAATACACCCGCCAAATGAAATCGTACCATCTCTATTGGGACAACTAAATCCGCCATCAAGAGTGATTTTATAAACTTTTTTATTGAATGTCTTTTTTAAATAACTGCTGAAGGGATAATATCTTTTTTCCATAAGATATTTTATTTTGTTGAATAATATTTGTAAATGATTTAGGGAATTATTATTGCGTGGTATTATATAAGTATACACCCCAAAGGAAAATGCATATGAAGATTTTAATTTCAAACGACGATGGTATTGCAGCAGAAGGCATTAAGGCCTTAATGATAAATTTAGCAAAAGAACATGAAGTTTATGTTGTAGCACCCGATAGAGAACGTTCTGCCGCAGGACATTCTTTAACTTTACACTCTCCTATTAGAGTAGAAGAATTAGAACCGCAATATGGAGTCAAAAGAGCTTGGGTTACAAACGGAACTCCGGGAGATTGTGTAAAAATAGGAATTTGTGCTCTTTTAAAACAAGAAGAATTACCGAATATAGTAATTTCAGGAATTAATCACGGACCGAACTTAGGAACAGATATATTATATTCAGGAACAGTTAGCTGCGCACTTGAAGCAGCTATGCTTGACTATCCTTCTATCGCAGTTTCATTAGCTTCTATGACACCTGATCCAATATTTTTTGATGCCACAGCTAAATTTGTTTGCAGATTTTTACCAAAATTAAAAAATATTACTTTTCCTAAAAAATCAATTCTAAATATAAACGCTCCAGCATTAGAAGAAGAAGACGTTGCAGGAGTTGAAATAACAAAACTCGGAACAAAAATGTTTACCGATAATTATGACAAAAGAATTGATCCAAGGGGAAAGGTATACTATTGGATGGCAGGTGAATTAACTTCAAAGCACGAAGAAGACGGAACAGATATAGCCGCAGTAAGAGCAAATAGAATCTCAATAACCCCTGTTACTTTTGAAATGACCCACAAAAACATTATGGCAGAACTTGAACATGAATTCTGTGAAGGAGGAATTTGTAATTGGTATGGTTATGGTGCAAATCAAAGTTAATGGAGAATTTGAAAAAATAAAAAACAACTCAAATTTAGAAGATTTATTGAACTTAAAAAAACTACCTTCTGTTTTTGTTGTTGAATTAAACAAAAAAATTATAAAAAAAGATGAATACAAAAAAATTATCTTAAAAGATGGGGATATAGTTGAAATAGCAACTTTTTGCGCCGGCGGATAATTAGTTTAATTTTACTTATTTTTTGTTGTAAAATTTAATTACAACTAAATTTAAGGAAAATCAATAATGAAATCATTTACTTTTGAAAAAATTAAAGATTTAAAATATGGAGAAAACCCACATCAAAAAGCTGAATTATACCATTACGAAAAGGAAATTGACAAACTTATATTATACGGCAGTGAATTATCTTATAATGAAATTTTAAATTGTTCTGTTGCCCTTGAAGTTGCGGTTGAATTTTTTGATGTAGCTGCAGCAATTATAGTTCACCAAGCAAATCCTTGTAATGTAGCACTTTCCAGCAATTTATCTTCTGCTTGGGATAAAATTCTTGACTCAGACCCTATAAGTCCGTTTAATTCGGTTGCTACTTTTACTAAAAAAATCAATTTTGAATTTGCAAAAAAATTAAAAATGCTTCCTCTAAAAATAATCATTGCACCAGATTTTTCATCTGATGCTCTTAATGAATTAAAAAAAATTGAAAATATAAAGATAATTAAAATAAACACACCTTTTGAAGAAATTTTAAATTTTTATAATGAAGAAATTAAAATAACTCCATTTGGAGTTCTAATTCAAGAAAAAGATAAAAAAGAATTAACTCCTGAAACATTTAAAGTTGTGACAAATAAAAAACCAGAACAAAAAGAAGTTGAAGATATGATTTTTGCTTTTAAAGTTGCAAAACACGTAAAATCAAGCGCAATAGTTGTAGCTAAAGATTTAAGGACATTAGGAATATGTGGCGGACAAATGAGTTCTGCTAAAAGCTTAGAACATGCGCTACAATGCGTTTGTGACTCTCCAAAAAATTCTATTGTTGCAAGCGATACAATATTTTCAACTGTAGACAATATTGAAATTGCCGCTCAAAACAGAATTTCAGGAATAATCCAACCATCAGGTTCAATAAAAGATAAAGAAATAATAAATGCCGCCAACAAATACGGCATCTCAATGATAACAACAGGAATAAGACATTTAAAACACTAGGCAAAATATGAATTTTTTAAATAAAGAAAAAAGAGCACTACTTGGACTTAGTTTTGGGCATTTTAACATTGATTTATATGCAGCACTTTTAGTACCTTTATACCCTTTAATAACTTCAAAATTAGGAATTAATCTAGCCTTAATTAGTTCAATTATTGCATTTGGGCATCTCGTATCTTCTATGATGCAGCCAATATTTGGCTTTGTAGCAGATAAATTACGCCATAGGGTTTTTATGGTATGGGGACTTGTTTTAGCTTCAATCTTTATTCCTTTAACTATAAAAACAAATACTATTTATTTATTCGGACTATTTTTGCTTTTAGGAATGGTTGGAAATGCTTTTTTTCATCCTCAAGTTAGTGCATTAGTTAAAGATTTTAACAAAAATAATCCTAACTTATCTCGCGCTATGGGGATTTTTCTAGGATTAGGGACAATTGGATATGCTATAGGACCTTATATAGCAACCTTTTTAGTGGAAAAATTAGGTCAAAATGCATTATTGTACATGATTATTCCTGGAATTTTATCAAGTATATTTATATACTTTTTTGTTCCAAAAATGCCTCCAAAGGAATGTTACATCCAAGAAAATTTCTTTTTTATAATGAAAGAAATAATTAAAAATAAAACTTGCATGTTTTTAATGTTTGTTTCAATTATAAAATCAGCTGTAAGTATAAGTTTTGGAACTTACATCCCATTTTTATTAAAAACTAACGGTTTTAATCTTTCTCAAACAGGAATTATAGTTACTTTATTTTTCATTTCAGGAGGTCTTGCTACAATTATAAGTTCTAAAATTGAAAAATATATAAATGCGAACGGAGTTGTAGTGCTCTCTTTTTTAAGTATCTTGCCTCTAACTTTAGCTTTTTTAACTTTAATTAAAACACATAAAATCTTAGCCGTAATTTTATTTATTTTAACAGGATTTTTCATTTTGCTTTCAGTCGGTATAATTCTTGTACATGCACAAAAAGCAATGCCTAAATATTTAGGAGTTATTTCAGGAGTTATGCAAGGTTTCAGTTGGGGACTTGGCGCATTATTTCTGGCCCCACTGGGTTTAATAGGTCAAAACTTTGGAATTGATAAAATTTTAATTTTAATGTCTTCTATTGCATTCGTTGTAGGATTATACACAGCTAAAAACAAATGCCTAACTTAACTAAACATACTCTTATTGTCTGTCATTTCTTCCAAATCCTGCTTATCAATTTCTTGTTTTTCTATGTCATCTTCTTTTAACTCGGTTTGTTCTTCTGTCACAGTTTGGGCAACTTCTATTTCTTCTTTTTCAACTTCTGCTTCAATAATAGGCTCCTCCTGCATTTCCTTTATTTCTTCATTAGTAGCGTTAATACCCAAATCTTCTAAATACTGTATTCCACTGTCAGGATTATATTCTTCACCTAAAAGTAATTCAATATTATGTTTTGCTTCTTTGTGTTCATGATTAACATCTATAGCTTTTTTGTAATACTTTATGGCTCTTTCAACATCTCCAACAAGCTCATAAGCTAAAGCCAGATTATATAAAGTATCTGCATTGTCAGGAATATATTTTAAAACTTCAGCAAACTGTTCAATACTTTGAGCATATTCAAGCTCTTTCGTTAAAGAAATTGCATAAGCAATTCTTGCCTGAATATTCATAGGGTCAATATTTATAGCATCATAAAAAGCAATTTTAGCATTTTTTACCGAACCCATCTCATCATAAGCACAACCTAAACCAAAATAATACTTAGATTCTTGCGGTTTAATCGCTATTGCTCTTTTAAAATGTGCTATAGAATCTTGAAAACTTTTTATATAATAATTACATTTTCCGAGCTGATAATATACTTCATCATTTTCTTCATTATATTTTAAAGCTTCAAAAAATTTATCAAAAGCTTGATTGTATTCACCTTTTTTAAACAAATCCTGAGCCCAGGCACAAATTAAATTTGAAATATATTTTATTATTATTTCTCCCTGTTCAGGAGGAAGATCATCCAAAAGCTTTGTATATAAATTAACACCAATCTGAAATTCACCAATTAATGTATAAGCTTGAGCTAAAGTAAAAGCAAAAGAAGTCTCCTTAGGATTTTGAGCAAGTAAATCCTTTAATAAATCAATGGCTTCAGGATATTGTTTATTTTTCAACATAGCATTACAAAGCTCGTTTTGGTGATAAAGATAATTCGTACTATCAGGATCTTCAAGAGAGATGATTTTTTTATAAGCAGCTATTGCCTCAGGCCAATTTTCAAGAGTTACCTGCATTTGAGCAATTTTTTCCAATATTTCAAAATCATCACCAACTATTGAAATAATTTTTTTGTAATATTTTAAACAATCCTGCCAGTATTTATTTTTATAAGCTAAATCAGCAAGCAATAAAAGAATTTCTAAATTTTCCGGATCAGTTTTATGAATTTCTTCATAAGCTTCAAAAGCTTTTTCATTATCATCAATTTTTATATATAAATTAGCTAAAGTATATTTTAGTTCCATTTTTCTGTTTTCATCGACTTCAGCATCAATTATTAATTGATACATCTCAATAGCTTTTTCCCAATTTTCAATTTGTTCATAAAGCTTTGCAAGATTTTCAACAGCATTAACATTTCCATTATCATATAAAATAATTTGTTCATATAGCTCTATTGCTCTAGATTTTGGACCATTTTCGCAATAATATTGAGCAAGCATCTCTTGAGTTTTAATATCATAAGGCGCAATAGACAAAATAGCCTCATAATGTTTAATAGCCATTTGTTCATTACCTGACGCCATAAGAGATTGTGCCAAAATTCTTCTTAATTCAACATTCCCGTAATTTTTAGACAGTTCTCTCTGAGCATATCTTTGAAGTTCCGCATGAAGCCCCTGTTCAAGAAGTTGATTACATCTTGAAATAACATCTTCATGGACAACTTCTTTTGGTTTTTCTTTTTCAGGTTCATTTATTGTATTCGACATAAAAAGCACATATACCCAAAGTATCGTGCATGCAAATAATACTAATCCTACAACTAGAAGAATATTCATAATTTTATATTATACTATCCGTTTACTAAATAGTAAATATCTAAAACTCTTTTTTGCTACCCCAAATTAAGTATTTTTCTTTACTTAAAACAAAAAAACATTAAAATGTATATATGAGATTTTTTGTCATTTTAATTTTATTATTTCACTTTTTAATTCCTATAAAAGCAGCCGAGATGTTGGATGTTGATTATAATTTTATAGATACTGCTTTCGACGGCATTAAACCAGTTACAAACAAAGAATTTGAAGATACTATTAATCGTTTAACACCTCAACCTATTGAAAACACTTTTTTAGGTAAATTAAAAGCTTTTTTATTTGGCAGAAAATATGGAGTTGAACCCGCCCCTAAAGGTCAAGAAAAAGAAATTGATTTTGGCGGAGAATTAAAAGCAATTCAAGATTTAAAAAATGGAGTATATTATATAACATTACTAGTTTCAGTTATTAGCAATGACGGCAACGTCATTCCTCTTGGAAATTATAAAATTCAAGAAAAAAAAATAAATAACGAAGATTATCTTGTATTTTACCAAGGTTCAAAAGAATACGGAACATTAAAATTAAAAAAATATGAAGACAATCTTAAAAAAGAAAATGATTTGGCATATTCAAGAGTAGATATTGTAAATGACAATATAATTAGAATAGTTTATGCAACCATATCAGACACAAAATGTGCCTACGCTAAAGTTTATTTGCAAAACTGATTTTTGCATAATATAATTTAAACAAAAGCAAAAAAAGGAACTTATATGAACAGTGCAATTTTAGTGGGACGTGTAGGTCAAGATCCAGAAATAAAATATTTTGAAAGCGGAAAAAGCAAAACTACTTTCTCGATAGCTGTTGACAGGTGGAACCCTAAAACAAAAACAAGAGAAGCAGACTGGTTTAATATCCAATTATGGGATAAAAAAGCAGAATCTGCAGCAGAATGGATTAAAAAAGGGTCTTTAGTATCTATTGAAGGCAGAATAATGGTATCCAAATGGCAAAATCCCGACGGCGAAATGGTTGAAAGATATTTAATTAATGCAACCGATTACGGTTTTGTCGGAAGCAAAAAAGACTCTCAAATAAGCGCGGTATAATTATGACAATAGTTAATTCTGCACTCATAGTTGCTGATGATTTAACAGGTGCAAATGATACAGCATTGCAATATTTTAAAAATGGTTGCAATACAAAAATTATAATCGATTGTACACAAGATTTTTCAGATATTGAAAATGTTGATATTTGGGCAGTTCCCACTGAAAGCAGGAATATATCAAAAGAAGATGCTGTTAAAAGAGTTTTAATTGTAACA
>CALUWK010000041.1 GCA_944324475.1 Candidatus Gastranaerophilales bacterium | reverse complement strand
ACCCCAACACCAACTCCAACACAGGCACCTACTCAAGGTCCAACGCAAACTCCTACCCCAACACCAACTCCAACACAATCATGTGATCCAAATCCAACAGTAAGCCAAAAACCTGACAACATAACTACAAATTCTCCACAAAGCACCCCACCTCCAACTGCTAAACCAACAGCAGCTCCGACTGCCAAACCGACAACAGCTCCGACTGCCAAACCGACAACAGCTCCAACACAATCATGTGATTCAAATCCAACAGTAAGCCAAAAACCTGACAACATAACTACAGATTCTCCACAAAGAACACCCACTCCGACTGCCAAACCAACAGCAGCTCCGACTGCCAAACCAACAGCAGCTCCGACTGCCAAACCGACAACAGCTCCAACTAACAAACCGACAAATGATTGCCCAAATACAGGCACTGATGACACAACTGAAGATAAAGATAACGACACAGAAGATAGCGAAGTAGGATTTTATTAATAAAAACAAAAAATAACAAGCCTCTGAATAAAACAGAGGCTTTTTTATTAAAAAATTTGCGAAATTATAAAAAAAAATTTATAATTTTTATAAACGGAGAAAAAAATGAAAAAAGCATATACACTTGCTGAAGTTCTAATGTGTATGGTAATAATAGGCTTTCTTGCAATTATTATGGTACGAAATATTAAAACCAAAGATTTTACAGAAAAAAATTATACTGCAAATGCACTTAAAATAATACAAAACATGCAACAAGCTTCTTTAAAAATAAGAGAATTAGAAAAAGAAAATTGCCCTACAGAAAGCTTTATGGTAAGCGTCTTAGACACATGGGAATATACACTTGTAGATTCCTCTGGAAACAATCTTGAAGCAGCAGAAGTTATAGATTTATACGGCAAATATTTAAAATTTGAAGATTCGGGTTTTAAATTTTGCGACTATACCACATACTGTTCTAATGATGATATCATAGGAGCGAAAATAGCTCCTGAAAGCTATATAGGCATAGAAATTACATCAATTGAAGACTGCCCTGAATACTACATCCCAGGGTCTGATGCAACAACAGCAGGAAAAGGAAAATGTTGGGGAAAACTATACATTGATGTCGACGGCAAAAAAGGACCAAATACGCTTGGCAAAGATATTTTTGTTTATGGTTTAAATGAAACAGGCGTTGCATACTAACTTTCACCATTTATCAAAAATAAAGTTTTATTTAACCTCACTAAAAGCTTTTGTTTTTCATTATTTATATTTTGTTCGCTATATTTATCCTGCATAGTTGGAACATAACGAGCGTAATAATTTGAATCGTATAATAAATTCCCCAGTACTTTTGCATGATAGTTTGTTGTTAAAATATCAACATAACTTTCTTTTAAAGATTCAGATTTATCCTGATATTTTAACTTTAGATTTTTACTATATAAATCAACTACATTAACACAAGCATTAAATCTCTGTATATCTCCATTTTCCTCAATACATTTTTTTAAATTTGACAATGCAAATTTAATTTTTTGAATATCATTCAAATAATTAGAAGCTTTTTCTTTTTTAACTATTACATCCAAAAATAAAGTGTCATCATAAGGAGCTTTTTTAAGATTTTCATCACACAATTCTTCTTCATTAGGTACTTTTAACTCATCTTGATTTCTCGAAACTTTATCTTGTCTTTTATAATTAAATTCTTTATTAATATCGGGTAATTGTCCCCAATAACCTTTTTTAGTTTCATCATCTTGATCTTTTTTGGAAACTTTGCTCTTAAAAAATTTTGAAAACCAACCTGCTTTTTGTTTTGTTGCATTTTTTATATTCTCTATTTTTTCATTTTGAATTAATTTAGTCTTACTATTAGCATCTTCAAAGGGAGTATCAAGAAAAAAGTCTTCTTCACAATAAGCACAATTTATTGTGAAGAAGAAAGATAATACTACAAAATTGAGAGAAATTAAAAACTTTTTCATAATTTAACTTAATAAATCCATAGCAGATTGCAATAAATCCTTATATGTTGACATAATTTTTCCAGACAAATCCAGTTGAGTTTGAGCTTGTTGCCAATACGTTGCATTTGCCTTAAAATCAACATTTGATAATTCAATTAACCCGCTTCTGATTTCGCCTCTACCTATGACAGGTTTTCCTGAGTATTCGGTTTCTAAATACTGACCTTGTTTATATTCAAAAAGCTCTTGAGGATTGTGAAAATTCATTATGGCAAGCTTATAAAGCGGAGCTGAATCTCGACCATTATTAGCTTTTCCGTAGAGTATTCCATCGCCTTTAATTTCAAACTCATCATATTTCCCAAGATATTTTCCGTTATCGGGGTCTATCCAAAGTTTTATTTCAGTAGTAGGAACCGATAATGCTCCACCTTGAGCAAGAGTATCTTGAAAGGCATCATTATCTAATGACTTTGTTCCAGACATTATTTCACCTTTATCATTTAAAATATATCCCTGAACTTTTGAACCATCTGCAGCCCTGTACACTCCTTCACCATCAAATTTAAATTCACCTAACCTTGTATATGCTATCCTTCCCTCATCATTTCTAAGGACAAAAAAACCGTTACCTTCAAGAAAAACGTTTTCATTTGAAGTACCGGGAATTGCCTTCCCTTGTCCTTGATTTTTTAAAACCATATCAGGAACAGCAGCATCCAAATATGTCTTAAAAGTTACCTGATTTTCTCTATAACCTGGAGTATACATATTTGTAAGATTTTCAGATATTGCATTCATCCAATGCACAGTTGACTTTTGAATGTTCATCGCATTAATGTATGAATCTCTCATTTGTTGCTCCTTTTTTGTCTTTTTGATTGATTTTCATCTTTATATTTTGTATATCCCAAAGAAGAATAATTAATATTTTCATCATCAAATCTTTGTTTAAGACATTGAATATTATTTTTTAAATAGCTTTCAACCTCAGCAGTACCCGGAATAAAATGCGCCTGAACTTTTCCATCTTTATCAAGTTTTAAAATAACAGTTACGTCTCTATCAAAATCAAGCCTGATAGGTTTGTTCGTGGTAATCGATGTTTGTAACATATTTATCAATGAATTTGTAACCTGTATTTTTTTATTTTCAGATGTAGATAATTTAATTCCGTCATCTTCAACAGAATAATTAATCAAGTTTTGTTGATTTAAGAGGTTTACAAAAAATATAGCATCTTGCACGCCAATTTTAGTAGCATCAATATCAAACTCGGATCCAAAATCAAGCTCTAAAAATTTAGCATTCAATTCTTCAGAAAAATCAAGCTCTTTTGGAGAAATAATATTTTCAATAATTTCTTGCAAACGTGTTTTAATACAACCAAAAGGACTTATTTCCTTTTGACTTATGTATTGTTCAGGTGCAAAAATTTCCCTTAAATTAGTTTTAATCAAATCTTCGCTATATTCTTGCTTTGATATATTTTCAATTTCCATTTTTTATTTTTTCTAAATACTCCAAATACTCTTGATATTCTTCATCTTCTTTTTTTTCTCTATTTCTTATAAAGAATTTTTGTGAACCTATTTCATTTAACTCTTTAAGCTCAAGCGCCTTTTGTTCCTGTATATAACTATCTTTTTGATGCTCTTTATGTTTTTCAAGAACATTTACCTCTTGTTCTCTGAGTCTTAAAAGCTCTTTTTCATGATTCAATGCTTCAACAGCTTCTTGTTTTTGTTGTTTAAGCTTTTTGTCTTCTTCCCATAAATGTTTGATAAATTTATCATATCTTTCATACATCATAGGATCTGCTTTTCTCATTTGCTTTGTTAAATTATCAATTTGCTCCAAATTTTTTATTATTAATAATTCAATTCTATCAACTTCTTTTTGCGCATTTATGACTGCTTGCAGTTGTTGTTCTTTTTTTCTTATTCTAATTTCAAGAATTTTTTGTAATCTATATGAAAAAGGCATTTTTATCCATAAATATACTTTCCTAAAAACGTATACGACTAAAGAACAATAACTATTTAATAAAAATTTTATTAAAGTCAAAAAAATCAACTAAATATATGATTTTAATTGATTAATATATAGTCGATAATTTTATTGCTATGATTAGGGGATTCATAAAAAAAATCGTATTGACAATCAGTTTGTTTGCTTTTTTCAATTTAAACTGTTTCGCATTTGAAAAAATAGGTATCATAACAGATACTCTACTAACACCTGTAAACTACTATAATGCATATTTTAGAACTCCTGAATTTTTTGCTCAAGATGTAAGAGCAAGCCTAATAAAAAGAGATATACAAGTTATTTCGATTGATTCAGCGCAGAATGCACTAAAACAAGCAGGTTTAAGACAATACGACTTAGAATCTCTGCAAGGACTCCAACAAGGATACAATCTTGAATATCCTCTTTTGAAAAAAATCGCTAAAAAAATAGGAGTTAAGAAAATGGTTGTAATAACCATGGGAATGGATATTCAACGTGATTTTCTAAAAAACACTGTCTGGAACATATTTAACGTTTCAGGAATGGATGTAGTTAACCCCACACACAGAGTTTCGGTTTATGTAAGTTTTGTTGATGTTGAAAAAGAAATTGTCCTTTGGGAAAGTATTTATGCTAAAAACATAAGAAATAATAAAATGAAAAATTTAGACACAACAATTTCAAATAATTATGAAGGAATGCTTCGTTTAAAAGAATACTCCAAATATATAAGTCCTGATATTGCATATAATGTTAAAATGAAAATGTTAAATCCAAATTTCGTTGAACCACCAACAGAAATTACAAGAGAAAATATCAAACAATACGCAAAAGACAGACACAATATCGGAGTTAAGAAGGAACTTTCCGAAATTGATAGAAAAAAATGGGACACAGATAAACTGAAAAATGACACAAAGGAAAACATTGTTGATGTCACAAATACAACCAAAAGCAAAGTAACAGATTTTGGAAACAAAACAAAAAACGGTATAATAAATCTAAAAAATAAAATTTTTAGAAAAAAAGAAGAAAATTGGTTATAACCTTGGAGGTAATATGGTAAAACCTGTAGATAATAAAGAAGATAAAAACCCGAACAAAAAACCACCATTTGAACTAACTCCCAATATGATAATGATTTTAAACAATATCATATTAATTGTAGTCGTAGTTGTTTCAATGATTATTATGTATGTTATGATTGATTCATCTATGAATAAAAAGATTGCAAAACTTCTTCCTGAAAATGAACAAACCGAAGACGAAGAAGACGTTAAGCAAGAAGGAGTATTGTTAGATTTAGGTGAATTTATTTTAAACTTAGCTGATACAACACATAGAAGATACCTAAAAGTCGGAGTTGCAATGGAACTATCTAAAACAGAGGCAGAAATGATTGAAGCCCAAAATCCTACAACTTCAGGCGGACATGGAGCAGCTACGCCCATTGATTCAAATGCCGCAATAGTTGGCGAAATGGAAAGATATAAACCGGCAATAAGAGATGCTGTTATATCAGTCCTTTCAAACAAAACATCTGATGAACTTTCAACTCCAACAGGAAAAGAAATAGCAAAAGAAGAAATCTTACAGATGGTAAATAATATCTTTGAAGGCCAAAGAGAAGTTATGAGAGTTAGTTTTGGACAATTTATAATTCAATAAAATGGAAGAAAAAGAAGAAAAATTAAATATTGAACAAGTTGCCAATGAAGAATCAACAAGCAATAATGCCGAAAAGAACGAACAAAAGACTCAAGAATTGGTTACTGTGCGTCCCGTAAAATTTCAAGAATTTGATGACACTCCCCCTAATCGTTCAATTAAGAAAAATCTTGATATCATGCAGGATGTTCTAATGCACATAAGTGTTGAGCTTGGAAGAACTAAATCCTCTATTAAAGAAGTTATGGAGATGGAAAAAGGTTCAATAGTGGAACTTGACAAAATTGCAGGTGAACAAGTTGAAATTTATGTTAACGAAAAACTTGTTGCAAAAGGTGAAGTAATAGTCATTGAAGACAAATTTGGAGTCAGAGTTACAAGCACAAATATACAAAAAGGTACCAATTCTAACCTCTAAATAAATTATAACTTAAAACCTCGTTTTTTAAAATCGGATAATTGTTAATATCCTCGCTTTCAGCAAATTTAAAAGCATAATCTCTTGCAACATTTAAAATTTCAACGTCGTTAACCAAATCGGCGAGCCTAAAATCAGGAAGTCCGGATTGTCTTGTACCAAGGAATTCGCCTGGGCCTCTTAATTCCAAATCTTTTTGTGATATAACAAATCCATCATTAGTTTTAGTCATAATATTGAGACGTTTTCTCACATCAGACCCCGTACTTGTCGTAATTAATGCACAATAAGATTGTTCTTCTCCTCTTCCTACTCGCCCTCTTAATTGATGAAGTTGTGACAAACCAAATCTTTCTGCATTTTCTATCACAATAACTGTAGCATTGGGATTATCAACACCAACCTCAACAACAGTAGTTGCAACCAATATATCATATTTTCCATTTTTAAAATCATTCATGACTTCATCTTTTTCATAATTTGACATTTTTCCATGAAGAAGTCCTATACTATATCCTTTAAATTCGCCATCTTGAAGCTTTTTAGCTTCTTCAGTCGCAGCTTTTGCGCTAATTGTTTCCGATTCATCAATTAAAGGATATACAATATAAGCTTGGTGTTTAAAAAATATTTCCTTTTTGATTAAATCATAAATTCTTTTTCTCTCACTTACACCACCAAGCGTTGTTATTATAGGTTTTCTGCCTTTTGGTAATTCACTCATTACAGTCATATCAAGCTCGCCATGTAAAGTCAAGGCAAGCGTTCTTGGTATTGGAGTTGCTGTCATATTCAACATTTGTGGCATTTTTCCTTTATTCAACAAAGCACTTCTTTGTTTAACCCCAAACCTGTGCTGCTCATCAATTACAATCGCACCAAGATTATTAAATTCAACTCCTTCCTGAATAAGCGCATGAGTACCAACAGCAATATGAATTTGACCATTTTTCAAATTAGCATATACTTCTTTTTTAGTTTTTGAAGTAGTTTTACCTATAAAAAGTCCTACACTCAACCCTAAAGGAGTAAGCCAAGAGGAGAAATTTCTGTAATGTTGCAAAGCTAAAATTTCAGTCGGAGCCATAATTGCCCCTTGATAACCATTTTCAATGGCACAAAGAAGCATTATGCAAGCTACCACTGTTTTTCCTGAACCAACATCCCCCTGCAATAATCTTTGCATTGGCTTTGTTGAATTTAAATCCTTAAAAATCTCATCTATTGCCTTTTTTTGAGCATTGGTCAATTCAAAAGGCAAATTTTGAATAAATTTTTCAACCAACCCACCTTTTTTTATTTCAAGTTTAATTGACTCATCCTTTTCTATTTCTTTTCTTAAGAGTGCAAGATTTAACTGCATTGAAAAAAATTCTTCAAAAACAAGTCTATACCTTGCTTTTTCTATTTCTTCTAAATTGCTTGGAAAATGCAAAGTAGATATAGCTTCTCTTTTTTTCATTAAAAAAAGTTTCTCCGTAATAAAACTTGGCAAAGGCTCATATATTTTATCCCAAAATTTTTCAAGCGCATTTTTAATAGCATTTACCAAAGTCTTTGTGGTTAAATCCTCAGTCAGAGAATATATCGGAACAATTTTATTTTTTTCAGACTCAACTTCTGTATTTTTACCCAATATTTGTATTTGAACCTTATCCAATGTTGTTCTTGAATTATAATCATCAAATTTAACAGTTCCTAAAACCATTACAAAAGAATTAATCGGATACATTTTTTTATAATGTTCAATAATTCTTCTGCTATTTGTCTTAACAAACAAATTAACAGGAATTATCCCTGTTTTATCTTTTATATATATTGTAAAAACTGACAACTTTTTTCTAGTTGTAAAATGATGAACTTTTGCTATAATCCCATATATAGTAACATTTTCACCTAATTTTAAATCTTTAATTTTACTTTGGCACTTATAATCTGCATATTTTCTCGGATAATATTGAATTAAATCTTTTACTTTAAAAATACCTATTTTATTAAACAACTTCGCAATCTGGGGCCCAACACCTTTAACAAAAGTAACATCGACTTCTTCAATTTCTTCTTGAAATTCTATTCTATTTTCATTTTTTTCTTTTTTTGTTTTTGGTTTAATTTGTTTTCTTAATCTGTAAAATAATTCCAAAGTCCTGTCTATAGTATGCTTTCGATTTGTAATATCATCTATTTTATAACTTTCAAAAAGATTAATCAAAATTGCAACGTTTTGCTTTTCAATTTTGTTTATTTTTTTCAAAAGCTCACGCAAAATACCTATCATAAATTTTGAAAAATTAGTTTTTCTCCCGTCAAAATCTATATATTGATACTTTATTTCCAAAGTTATAGCTTGTTTAACTTTTTCATATATTTCATCAAAATCCAAAATATCAACCTTATTTTACAAGTCTGATTACTTCATATAAATTTATTTTATTCATTTTTCCTCTTATTACAACATTTTTTATTGTAATAACATCAACAAAATCCTTAACTCTCTCATATGTTGACTCACTTATTAAAAAATTCGTTCGATAAACTTTATTGTAATTTTCGATTCTGCTTGCAGTGTTGACAGTATCTCCTATAACCGTATACTCAAGCCTTTCACTAGAACCTATATTACCAATAAATGCTTCACCTGTTGAAATTCCGACTCCTATTTCAATTTTCGGTTTTCCTTCATCGAGCCATTTTTCTTGCAAATATTTAACCTTTTTTAGCATTTTATCTGCACAACGAACAGCATCAAGTGCATGATTATCATTCTTTTTTGGCTCGCCAAAAATCGCAAGCACAGCATCTCCCATAAATTTATTTAAAATTCCATTGTGTTCCTCAATTATAGGGACTAATGCTGAAAAATATTCATTTAAAATCATAGTAGTTGAATTTGCATCCATTTTTTCAGATATTGAAGTAAAATTTCTGATATCTGCAAATAATACCGTAATGTCCGCTCTTTTTCCGCCAAGAGAAATATTATCTATATTTTTCACAACATTTTGCATGACATCATAAGACAAATATTTTCCCATAGCTTTCTGGATTTTTAACTTCTTATTATCTTCAACCAAATAACGATAAGAATATGCACAAGCAAGAGCAACTAAAATAAATAATTCAGGTAAAATTAAACTTACAGCTACTTTATTAAAATACATAAAAATTGCAAACAATAAATAAGTAAGCACCGCTAAAACAGAAGATAAAAACGCAGCAACAATAGACATTGTATTAGCTAAAACAAAAACTAACACAAAAACAAATAAACAAAGCATAAAATTATATAACGGGCTTGCTGCTCTATAAAAATTATTAGTAATCAAATTATCAAAATTCGTTGCTTGAATATCCAATCCAGAAAAATTCTCCGAAACAGGCGTTCTTTGAACATCTGCTAAAGCTTGCGCTTGAGCATTTGCGCCAATAAAAACAATTTTATTATCAAACTCTTTTATATTAATATTCGGGGTTTTTCCACTTTTTATTGCCCTATATGCACTAATCACATCAGAAGCCGAATACTTCCTATGAGAATAAATATTATCTCTAGTCTTATAGTAACAAATATAATTAGACACAACACCTTTATTGTTTTCAACGGGAACTTTTAAAGTATTCAAACTTGAAAAACCATATAAATATTTATCAGTTAAAATAAACTCTTTTATACCCGTATATTTTCCATACATTAATAAACCCAGTGAAGGATAAAAAAATCCTTTATAATTAATTAACTGATTTGCTTTTCTTATATAACCATCGATATCTTCAGACACATTAACAAAACCCAAAGATAAAATATTTTTAAAATATTCTTTCTGTAAAACAGTAAAACTATTAAAATTACTTTCTTTTTTATATCTTTTTGAACGTTTATCAATTATTTTGATATCAGATTTTGTTTTTAAAATCTTATCATACTCATTGCCTTCAATATCACTTTCAAAATCATCATAAGAAAAAGCAACTCCGGCAACCAATTTTTTAAAATTATTGATTTTTGAAAAAAATTTTTTATCAGACTTCGGATGCTCGTTATCAGGAGCCATAATCAATCCATCATATCCTATTAATTTAACATTTGTATAATTTTCAAAAAAATCAAAAATTTCAAGATAATACTCTCTTTTCCAAGGCCATCTGCCAATTTCATGCAAAGACTTATCGTCAATAACAATTAAAACAACATCAGATGAAGAAATTTTATTATTCATCGTCAGTTTATTCATTATATTATAAGATTTTAATTGCAAAAAAGGAGCAGCAAGCAAATATATAACAAAAAAAATAAAAATAAACACAAGAAATAAAAACTTTGTATTTTTTTGCTTAAACTCCATACAAAACATTGTATAATACTTTTAAAAAAATAAAAAGCAGATATTTTTAAATATCTGCTTTGTTTTACTATACCGATACAATACCCTCTTTTATAGCTTTAACTGCTGCCTGTACCCTATCGTCCACACACAACTTTTGCAAAATAGAGCAAACATGAGCTTTTGCAGTATGCACAGAAACAATTAACTCCTGTGCTATTTGAGTATTAGATTTACCTTGTACCAATAATTTCAAAACTTCACTTTCTCTTTCTGTAAGTTTTGCTTTTGAATCCATACAATGAGAAGAACTCATAATCTCAGTATTCTCAGGCTTAGGAAAGAATTTTAACGCTAAATGTGCAACATTAGAATCAATCCAACAAGCACCTTTTGCAACATTTTTAATTACACCCGATAATGTAACAGGATCAATATCCTTAAGGCAATATCCGCTCGCGCCGGAGCCCAATGATGCAATAACTTCTTCTTCTCTATCATGAGAAGTTAAAATAATTACTTTTGTATTTGGTGATATTCCCTTTATTTTAGCAGTAGCCTCTAATCCATTAATACCCGGAAGTCCCAAATCCATCAAAACAACATCAGGTTGTTCTTTTTTAATTAATTCTAAACCCACCTCAGCATTTTGTGCTTCTGCAATGACATTTATGTTTTCAATCTCATTCAAAGCATACCTTAAACCAACTCTCGTTAACTTATAATCCTCCACAATAATAACACGCACTTCTTTTGCGCCATTTCTACTAACCGTTTGTTGGCTCATTGATTTAATCCTTTCTCGTCTTGTATTGTTAATAAATTATTCTTGGATTAATACTATCTTGTACAAACTTTTTAGTTAATTAGTCTGTTGTATAATTTGGACACTAACCACATGGGTAAGTATTTTTTTAAAATAAATTTAAAGTTTTAATTTTTTATATTATAATCCTTCTATGAAAGAAAATTATTTGCCGTTATTTAGAAAATATCGTCCTCAATCTTTTCAAGATATAATAGGACAAGAGAGTCTGGTAAAAGCATTATCAAATGCAATCGAACTAAACCGCATAGCAAATGCCTACCTATTTTGTGGACCAAGAGGCACAGGTAAAACTTCAAGTGCAAGAATTTTTGCTAAATCTTTAAATTGTGAACACGGGCCTACTTTACATCCTTGCCAACAATGCGCAAGCTGCATAGACATAACAAATGCAACCGGATTGGATGTTATTGAAATAGATGCTGCTTCCAACAGAGGCATCCAAGACGCTAAAGAATTAATTTCACAAGTACAATATGCGCCTATCAATGGAAAATATAAAATTTTTATAATTGACGAGGTTCATATGCTTTCAAATGATGCTTTTAATGCACTTTTGAAAACATTTGAAGAACCGCCAAAAAATGTTATTTTTATCCTTGCCACAACAGAACCCCACAAAGTTCTGGAGACAATTATAAGTCGCTGCCAAAGATTTGACTTAAGAAGAATTACAACAGAAGATATTATAAAACGTTTAAAACAAATTTCAGATATTGAAAACATAAAAATTACGGATGAGGCGCTATTTACAATAGCAAAAAATGTTTCAGGTGGTTTGAGAGATTCTCTCGCACTTTTAGATCAAGTGAGTATTTTAGGCGTAAAAGAAGAAATAACAAAAGATTTAATAGAAGATTTACTTGGAAAAGTTAATTTTGACGTTTTATTAAAACTTCTAAAAGACATAACCGCAGAAAATATTGAACTTTCACTATATGACATAGATGAAATATACGCAAAAGGCAATGAACCAAGAAACTTAGCTGAAAACTTTATTGAATTTTTAAGAAATGTCGTGCTTGTCATCAATTCTTCAAATAATGATACTATAACAAAATTTAGCACATTAATTAAAGAAGACATTGAAAAAATTGAAGCTCAAAATTTTGATAAAGATAAAATAATAGAAATTTTAAACACAATAATTGAATATTATAAAGAAATAAAAATTTCAACCAATCCCTACTTATGGATGGAGCTAGCAATCATCGCTACATGCAAGCTAAATCTAAAAAATACAAAACCCGAAAAAATACAACCTGACATAACACCTCAAATAAAAGAAACAATAAAAGAACAAAAAAAGCCTGAAACTATAACAGAAAAAAAAGAAATTCAAAACAATAACAACCAAAATGAAGCTGAAATTTGGACTAATATAATTAATGCAATACCCACGCTTCCCTCAAAAGCTTTTTATTCGGGAGTTGCAAAACTTGTAAAAATAGAAAATAAAAAAATAACACTTGGATTTTTAAATGAAAATTTAATCACACAAGCAAAGTCCGATTCAAAATTACCCCAGCTAAAAACTGCAATAGAAGCCACATACAAAGATTTTGAAATTGAATTTGTCAAAATTAACGCCGACTTTAAAACTCTTGATATTAAACCAAAAATTACTCCAAATATCCCCAAAAGACCGCCTGAAACACCAATTGAAATTCAAAAACCGACAGAAAATTTTGAAACTCTAACTGATAAAAACCAAAATGAAGAACAACAAACAAAAGAAAACAAAAAAATGTACTATAGTGCAAAAGTTCAGGAGATGATTGAGCAATTTAGCGGAAAAATAATAGATTAAATTATCTTATTTTAAAATTAATCATAGCTTTATGGTTAACTGCAATTAATTCCATTGAATTCCAAAATTGATTAGGATCAAGTGTTGATTTAGCTTCAAGATTAACAGTAACTTTAGAAGAATAAAGTTCTGCAAGTTTTTGATCGAAATTATCAGTTATTTGTAGTTTCATCTTTATTTTCCTTTATTTACTGCTTACATATATATAAAGTATATAAAGATTATCTAATTTCAAAATTAATTTTTTTTGTTACAAAACTTAAT
>CALUWK010000040.1 GCA_944324475.1 Candidatus Gastranaerophilales bacterium | reverse complement strand
AAATTTAGTTAAATATAATGCTTCTTCAAGAGCAGAATTGCCACCTCCTATAGTACAAACCACTTTATCTTTATAAAATGCGCCATCACACACGGCACAGTAGCTAACCCCTTTACCAATATTTTCACTTTCACCTTTAATATTGAGCTGTTTAGGCTTAGCTCCGGTTGCAATTACCACTGTTTTTGTTAAAAATTCATTTTCTTTTGTCTTAATTTTTTTAATAGAAGAGGTTAAATCAACACTTTCGATTTCTTCAAAAGGAAATTTTTGAACATCAAAATTATCAACATGCCCTTCAAATTTTTCACATAATTCAAAACCTGATATTTTTCCTAAACCCAAATAATTTTCTATTTCGCAATAATTTATTGGAGTACCGCCAAGTGCCGATTTATCCACTATAGCACAATTAACATTTGCTCGCTTTAAATAAAGTGCTGCCGATAAACCAGCAGGACCTCCCCCCAAAATTACGCAATCAAATATCTTTTCTTGCATTTTTCAACCCTTTGACTACTATTTTACCATAAATCCTTACTCTTTAGACGAACAAAATTTAGGATTTGTTCCTGAAATTCTAACGCCAACAATAGTGTACTTAGCAGAGTCTTTTTTAACAAATTGATTTTCAGAATTATATCTCTTAACTACAAAATCATCAGTTCCTGAAAAATTATTGCCATATAAAACAAAACTTACTGTTTCTTTATAAACAACTTTCTTACCATCCTCATTCACAATTTTTTCACGTTGGAATTTTAAAGTTTTACCATCAACTGATTTATCTTTTACAACAATTTCTGACCTTGCACCAGTTTCTAAATTCTCTAAAACCAAAGTATTTTCATATCCTGAAAGCATCCAAACATCCCTGCTTTCATAATTAAAAATATCAGGATTATTTGAACTACTCAATTTTGAAATAACACCCCAAGAACCAAAAAAACCCTTAGGTATATAATCCTCAGATACCCCACCTTTAAGCGCTTGAGCATTAACTGACAAAAACAAAAATAAAAACAAAAACAATAATATTTTCTTCATATAAATGATTTTAATTAAATTTAAAGAAATTTCAACCCGAAGATTGAGGAATTTTTAAAAAGTTATTGTAATATAAAATTAAGGGGAGAGAAACTTTGAAACAAACACTTTCAGTACTTATTCCTTTAATATTAGTGATAGCGCTCGTTGTAAATCAAGCGCTTCCTGCAGATGCTGCAAAAAAAAATGTTAAAAAGAAAGGAATAAGCCAAGAAACCCTGACAGAATTAACTGAAAACGTTGATTACTTAACAAAAAAAATATATGAAAGAGAATTTTACTCTCCTGAAGATTCAAAAAATTTAATTGCTCTCAAACTAAAACTTGATGAACAAATGGATATACTTCCTGAAGCTGCCTTTGCGCCAATTTATTACAAACTTGGAAACATTTTTAAAATGCGTGGCAATGAAAAAGACGCCATAGTATGTTATCAAACAATTCTTGAAAATTTTGCAGATACAGCATACGGCCCAAAATCCAGAGATATTTTATCTGAAATGGGTATAGAAATAAAGCTTCCTACTGATGAATCAGAAGAAAATACAGAAGAAGAAATATAAATTTTACTTTTGTTGTATAATTGAAAAAAATTACATAAGCAGGAAATAAGGGTGAAATTCCCTAACCGGGCCGCGGCCGTAAAGTCGGAATACTGAAGTTTTGCGTATTTTGCGTAATTCCAAAATCGCTTCTAAATGTATTTAGTGCCCAAATGAGGCGCTAAGAGTGGTAATACCTTTAAATCAAACAATTCAAACAGCAGGAAAATGCCCACACGGGTTACCTATAGGAGCATGCCCCATATGTTCTGGCATGGGTGGGGGATCAATAAAAAAAGATAGAGATAAACCCAGAGTAGCAGGAGAGATGAGCTACAATGAATGCATGGCCGAATGGATGAAAATCCTTGCCGCCAAAGATGCTAAAATCCAAGCAAAAATTGACAGAATTGAAATAAACCAACAAAAACTTGTAGAAAACAGGATGATGCTTGGACTGGACAAAATCCAAAAAAACATAGACAAATTCATGCAAAACATAGAAACCATGCCCACCATAATAAAAACACCTGTAAAATTTATTGTAAATACATTCATCAAACCAATAGTAAATTTAATATCAAAAGTCCCAAATATAATAAAAAACATTCAAACATTCATACAAAATACAACTAATTCCATAATTAACTTAATTAACTCAACAACAGAAAAACTTGCTATGATTTTTGGAGAAATAAAAAACTTTATCTTCGCCCTTAATTCAAACAACATAAAAAAAGTTTTAAAAACATTCCTCTCTCTTTTTGTTGAAAATGAAAACAGTGAAGATGAAGAAATTGAAAAATTAAAAGCAAGAGAATTAAAAAAAGTCTTAAAAGGAATATTTAGAATAAAACGCCATCCAAAGGAAGAAAAAGATGAAGAAAGTATCATTTGATTTATACAAAAAAAATATAAGCGCCTCACCAACCAAACAATCACCAATATTTGATACAATTAAAGAAAACAAAAAAACAAATGAAACAAACGCTATTCAAGGCGTATTGTTAAATAATTATATTAAAGAAAAAAAACAAGAAAATTTTGATAGTTTTGACTATATATCTACACAACTTTTAATACCTGAAAACATTAAACCTGAAGAAAACAAATTGAGTGAAGATATCAACAACTCATTCGATATAAAAAAAGCCATAAAACCAATAGCTATAGCAACAGGAACAACATTAGCATCAATTATTGGAATAAGTTTTTTTATGAAAGGATACTCGAAAGCTATATCAAAAGAAGCAGGGATTATTATCCCTCCAGATTTAGCAAGAAATATTAATATAATTGAAGAACCACATTTTGCGATGTATAGAGCACTAAGGGACCCCAATGCAAAAAACATATTCGGTCTTATTGGAGTGGGGCTTATGAGTGCTATTACTGTCTGTGCTAAAAATTTTGCTCAAGGGGTAAAAGAAATTTGGATTAAAAAACAAAACTGCAATATAGAACACGACCTTCAAAAAAACCTCATTAACATTGAAGCCGAAACATTCTCAGGAAAATTAAAAGTCGTAAATACTCTACTAATAGAAACAACAAACTATTTTAAATCTGTTTTAAGTGAAAACGGAGATAGAGAAACTAATTTTAAAAGTTTTTTGAATTTTAAGGGGAAAAATGAAGAAAACGAAAATAAAGAAAGTAAAAAATTAAATACCAAAACAATTCTTGGAATTATAGCAGCAACAAGTGGTTTAGTTGCGCTTTGTTTCGGACTTTATAAAAATTTTCAAAAAACAGCAACAAATCTAAATTCATTCTATGACAAATTTGAAGATAAAAAAATAAAAATAGAAATTGAACAAGCAATCAATGAAAACAACAAAGAAAACGCAATAAAAAAACTTACTGCAATTTTAAAAACAATTAATGCAAAAGAAGAAACAATTAAAAATAACCTGTCAAGAATAAAAGATATAACTTCTGATGAAATAGATAAAACAACAAAAGAAATTCAAAACGCCCAAATATATGCTCAAGCCCCAGAAGCCCTTGGCGGAATAAGTGAAAAAATACAATATTATTGCTACATAAATGAAGAAAGAGGACATTTATATAACTGGATTTTAAACCCTGAAAACAAATTTAATAAATATATCTTCCTTTCATTTTGCGCTATAAGTGCAACAGGTTATGTTTTGAAAAACACTGCAGAAGCACTTAAAGATGTCATGGTTGGACGTGAAAATTCTAAAAGCGAACTTAATCTTCGAAAACAACTTGTTAAAATTGAAATTGACAATTTTAAAGCAAAAAAACTAAGCGCAATAAACCCCATGCTTGAAAATTTTAAATATCAAGCACAAAAAGGAAAATCAAAACAAGAACTAAAAGAACTTGCAGAAGCCATACTAATCGAAATTAAAAATGGTCCACCATACGTTTATTCATAAAGCTATATTTGCATAGATTTAAATTCATTATAAGCATTCAACATCTGATTTCTTAATTGAATTGCCATTTGCATTGCAAGACTCGATTTTTGTGCCGAAATCATTACTTCATGAACACTTATATCTCCACCTGAAGCAAAAGTTTCAAAATCAACTTCAGCCTGTTTATCGACAGCATTTAAATCATTTATCCCTTTTGAAAAACCTGAACCTATATCTTTTGCCATTTTTTCAACAGGAGAAATATTTTTAATTCCTTCAATGTTATCAACCGAATTATTAAAATCATTTATTTGAGTTCCAGCTTGAAGCGGGGCAATATTTTGAGATATAGAATTAAACACTTCACCAAAACTTGAAGCATTATTCAAATCATTTACATTACCATTTAAAGAATTGGAAAAAACTTTATTAAAATCCCCAATAGAATTATTAAAACCATTCATATTAAAATTAGGATTAATTGAAAAATTATTCCCCATAAACTAACCTCACTATATATTTATCGCACTTTGTATCATAGACTTTGTGGTCTGAGCAATAGTAACATTTGCTTCATAAGCTCTTGAAGCATTAACCATATTTACCATCTCCTCTACAACATTTATATTTGGAAGTTCAACAAATCCATTTTCATCAGCATCCGGATGATTTGGATCATAAACCATTTTAGTAGGGTTAGCAGCATCAGTTATAGAATCAACCATAACGCCTTTTGAAATAACATTATCATTTAAACTAACCCCGCCTTTCAAATAAGGTTCTGAAGGAGCATCAAATTCAACATTCACATTTCCATTTGGAAAAGAAGAACTCTTTTTTAAAACCATTTCTTTAAAGTTAACTTGTTTTTTATGATATACCTGCTTTTCGCCAAATTCATTCCTTGTAGTATTAACATTTGCTATATTTGACGAAACAGTATCCATCTTAATTCTTTGCGCATGCATTCCTGTTGCAGCTATATCAAAAACATTAAAACTCATATTCTACCCTTTCAAAACAAAATTATTGATTTTGACCTTTTATAACACTACCTAACGCCGCGTATGATTTGGACAACAAACTTGCAACAACCTGATATTGCATACCATTCTTGGCTTCATCCATCATTTCAACTTCAAGATTTACATTATTTCCATCCAAACCATTAGGTTCAGCCATATCATTCTGAACATCAATCAAAAAACCATCATCAATTTGACTGTTTAAAAATGCGATTTGCGCCGGACTTTGACCTGTTAAAACATTTTTTGGATTTTTTTGATATTCCATTGAATTTTGAATTTTTATCTGTTCTTTTTCATCTTCTCTTTTAATAATATCCTGAAGGCTTGATTCAAAAGAAACCTCTTTTCTTTGATATCCCGGAGTTAAAACATTAACAGTGTTAGCACTAATTGCTTTTGCTCTTTCATTAAGCCCATCAAGTGCCATTGCTGCTATTTCTTTTGTTCTATTTGTAATTATATCCATAATTCTATCCTCAAATTAATTTTCACCTTGACTGCACAAGCGGAAGCAAAATTGAAAACTCTGTTTCATTTTCATCACTTTTAGTCAATTCCATCGTTCCAAATTGAGACCCAATAAGCTTTCTGCAAACCGAAAGCCCTACTCCCCAACCATCTTTTTTAGTAGTATATCCTTGTTCAAATATTTTTTCCTGATTTTTTTGTTCAATTTTTTCACCATGATTAATAAAAGAAATTTTAATTTTTTCATTAAATTGTGAAAGTTTTATAATAATCTCATCATTTTCAACAACATCATTAGCATTTTTAATAATATTATTTACAACAATCAAAAGTTTATCCTCATCAACAAAAGCATTGGCTTCAACACCAGCCATTTCATCAATTAACACCAATTTATTATTTTTTTCCTTAACTACATTAGCATACATCTTAATTGATTCTTGAATTATTGTCTTAATGTTTCTTTCTTGTAAATTTATAACATCAAAATTCTTGAACTGTTCGACTTGATTTTTAATTAAAGCTATAGACTTTTTAATCGGTTCTATTGTTTCTAAGTCATTTGTTTTCTTTTCAAAAATCCTTGCGTAAATATCTAAAATACTTAATTGATTTTTGATTTCATGCGCAATTTGACGAACATTTTGATAAATTTCATTTCTGAATGTAGTATTTACAGTATTTACATTTCTATAATTTTCCTGAATTTTTGAATTATACTCATTTTCTTTAATTGTTTCTTCAAAAAATTTTAATATATTAAAAATTGCTTCATTCAACAAATTATTCTCACGACGCTCAGGACGATAAGAATAAAATTCTTCATCATAATTAATTAAAAATACACTTTTTATAGTTTCATAAACATTTGAAACCAATTTTGAATTTAATTTTAAATATATTTCAAATTTATCTTCTTCAATTTCTCTAAAAATTAATGCACAATTATATCTGCTGGTTGACAATACAACAAAACCAACATCTTCAACATCAAATTTTGAAAATTCAAAATCACTAAATTCCTTCAAAGTAATATTGACAGAATATTCAAGACGTTTTATAAGACTATCAATTTCAGGAATATTTTTTAAACGCAAAAAAACAACAGCCTTTGAATTATTCGAAGCTATAGGTTCTAATAAACTACGCACCAAAGATTTTACTATTAAACCCGAATAAAGTTCATTTTTGGAAAAATCTCCAAGTTCAAAATATGTATTAAAATTTCTATTAATTTTATTTGTCATCTAACTTACCATTTATTTTAGACAAACTTAACAACTATTCTAAAATACCAACAACCAAACTGTAAACAAGTGCAAGCATACTGCCTGTACTTGTTTGCAATTTTGGATTATTGAAAATTCCGCTTGTGTTATCTAAACAGCAATTTTCTTTGCTTTAGGCTTAAAGCCCTTATTAATAGCATAAAGTACAGCTTGTGTTTTTTCTTTAACTTGAAGTTTTTGGAATATGTTATTAACATGAGTTTTAACAGTTGTTTCAGAAATGTATAACTCCCTTGCAACATCTTTATATGTTGCACCTTCAAGCAGCAATGACAAGACTTCTTCCTCTCTATTTGTTAAATAGTGAAGAAGATTTTCTTCCCCATCATCATCCTGATTATTGCAACCATTCTTTTCGAAATCTTGAAAATACTCAAAGAATTTAGAACACAAAACATTTGGAAGATAAATTTTACCCATAGATACTTCATCTAATGCTTTAATTAATTGCGCAGAAACCATTGTTTTTAAAACATATCCGCAGGCACCGACTTTCATAGCTCTATAAATTAAATCTGCATCGTCATAAGCAGTTAACACAATAATTCTTGTTTTTACTCCCAATTTTTGAATTTCAGCTATTGCATTGACACCATCCATTTCAGGCATATTAATATCCATTAAAACAATATCAGGTTGATATTTTTTGATTAATGAAATTGCAACATTGGCATTTCCAGCATTTGCAATAACTTCATAATCATTTTCAAGATTAACAAGTTCACGCACACCTGAAGCATGCTCATATTTATCATCTACAACGATGACCTTTTGCTTTCTTTTAAAATCTGCAGTTCTTCTCATTACCCCTCCAAATAGTATATCTTTGTAAATTTTTTTAATCTATATTATGTAACTTACATTTTGAATATACTTCTTTTAGGCGGTTTATTCATCAATATCAAGATTTAAATTTAACCTATTTGTTGTGCACCTTTTTATCTAAATCTTAAGATTTAGAAATAAATTTCATACAAATAGATTAAATATGATTTACAAAATTAGGTTAAGATAATCACTGGAAATAAAATGGAAGAAACTATGGAATTTCATATAGGACAACATTGGATAGTTAATATTTTAGGGCTAAACGTACACATGGACACCCTTATAACCCTGTGGATAACAATGGCTATAATAATATTCTTTGCACTCCTGGCTGTAGGCAATTTAAAACTTATACCTTCGAAATTACAAGCAATTTTTGAAAATATAGTTACAATATTTTCATCACTTACAAAAAGTATGGGAGAAGAAGGGAAAAAACACACGCCAATTTTAATTGCTTTATTTTTATTTATAATTACAGGAAATTTAATCGGACAAATTCCTTGGAAAATTTTAAATTTTATTCCTGCTTTTAGATTATCACATGGTGAACTCGCTTCTCCCACAAATGATATAAATGTAACAGCCGCCTTAGCAATAATAGTCTTAGTATACTATATTATTTCAGGTGTAAGATTAAAAGGCATAAGTTACTTTAAGCATTATTTTCAACCTGTTTGGTTTATGACGCCATTTAACATGCTTGAAGATATTGTAAGACCTCTGACTCTTGCACTCCGACTTTTTGCCAACATATTGGCAGGAGAAATATTAATAATGGTTCTTGGAGGACTAATTGCCTCGCTGTTAAGTCCAGAAGCAGTTAACAATTTTTGTCAAAATACCCTTGGAGGAATTTTGCCATCAAACTGGATATACAATATAGGCTTATTTTTGGGGTCATTATTACCGCTACCTATCATGTTTTTTGAATTGTTCGTAGCATTTATACAAGCTTTAGTATTTACGCTTTTAACAAGTGCATATATCCAAGGCGCAGTAAGTAAACATTAAAAAGGAGAAAATAACTATGGATTTATCGGTTTTAAAATTTATCGCAATGGGCTTGGCAATAGGCTTTGGCGTAATTGGTCCAGGTATAGGTCTTGGCCTTGCGACAAAAGCAATTATTGAATCAATAGCTCGCCAACCGGAAGTAGAAGGACAAATTTCAAAATATTTCTATATTGGTGCAGGTTTAATTGAAGCATGTGCAATATATGCTTTGCTGGTCGTAATTTTAATCGGTTTTGTTTTAAAATAATAAAATTTTGTGCAGTTAAGTATAACTTAACTGCACAGTAATGGAGAACACTATCACAATGTTAATGCAAATTGATGGAACATTTATTTTTGTTGTAATAAGCTTTTTAATTTTTCTTTTCATAATAAAGGCTATACTTTTCAACCCTATAACAAAAATATTGGATGAAAGAGAAAAATTTTATGCAAAAAACACAAAAATGGAAACCGAATCAAAAGAAAAAACAACTGCATTAATAGAACAAAAAGAAAATGCCCTTAAAGAAAGCAGATTTGAAGCCTCCAAAATCATAAAAGAAACATCAAAAGAAGCTAATAATAAAAATATAAACGTTATAAAAGAAACAAAAAAAGAAATTCAAGAAAAAATTGAAAAAAACAAAAAAGAACTCGATTTAGCAAAATTAAACACAAAAAAAGAACTAAAAAACGAAATTTCATCATTTGTTTCATCAATAGTATCAAAAATCTTAAACGACAATATAGCAATACAAATTGAAGAAGAAAAAATAAATGAATATTTAAATATCTAGGTAAAAAAAATGCAAACAAGCTTATTTGAAAGTATCTTAAAAACAAATTTGATAAATTTTATCATAGTAGTATCCACTCTAGTTTGGATATTTAAAAAAGCAAATCTTGGTGCTTTAATTGAAAAATTGGCAGAAGATATAAGAATATCTGTTGAAAAAAGCTCAACTAACGCTCAAAGTGCAATAAGTCAATATAAATCAACTAAAAAAGCTATAAAAGATACACCTAAATTACAACAAGAAATATTATCTCAAGCTAAAAGCAGTGCACAAAATATTAAAGAAAAAATAGAACAAAGAACTTTATATGAAAAAAATGAATTACTAAAAAATGTCGAAAAAATCATCTCAAATCAGCAAGAGAAATATAACAAATTAACACTGGATGAAGTATATATAGCAAGCATAGAAATTGCAAAAGAAGAAGTGCAAAAAAGATTGAATGAGGACACTCACCAAAAAATAATTCAAAAATCAATAGAAGAACTTGATAAAATCGAAGGAAGTTTATTTTGAATAAAAATATAGACATAAAAAATTTAAAAATAGCAAAAAGGTACTCTCACGCACTTGCACAAAGTGCCGAAAATAACATTGATGAAATCCTTAATAATTTAAAGGCAATCAATGAAGTAATTTTTGAAAATGCAGACTTAAAAACTTTTTTTCTACATCCTGTTATATCTTTAAAAGACAAAAAAGAAACACTAAAAAATGCACTGGAGAACAAAATTAATGTCTTAACCTTAAATTTTATAGAAACATTGCTTGATGAAAATAGGTTTCAAATTTTTAGGACAATATATGAACTATTTAAAAAAGAAGCAAACATAATCAAGAACAATCAAGAAGTTGAGATAATAAGCGCTGTAAATATAAATGAAAATCTAAAAAAACAACTTGAAGAAAAATTAAAAACAAAATTAAATAAAAATATTATTCCAAACTACACACAAAATGAGAACATTATAGGTGGATTTATAATAAAAATCGAAGATAAAATTATTGATTTAAGTTTAAAAAATAAATTTGAGACTTTAAAAAAATATTAATAAACATAAAGAAAGGCTAATCTTATGTCATCAACAATAAACAGCTCAGAAATAACAGCAATCATTAAACAAAAAATAGAAAATTACGAAGAAAAGCTTAAAGTAGACAATGTAGGCTCAGTAATTGAAATATCAGATGGTATTTCAAGAATATACGGGCTAAATAATGTAATGTCATCAGAACTTGTAGAGTTCGATGATGGCAAGGGAACACTCGGCATTACTTTAAATCTTGAAGAAGATAATGTTGGAGTTGTTATACTCGGAGATTACACAGAAATTAAAGAAGGCATGACTGTTCGCTCGACAGGAAAAATTGCCTCTATTCCTGTTGGAGACGCTCTAATTGGAAGAATAATCGACCCTACAGGCGCTCCAATAGATGGCAAAGGCGATATTCAAACAAATAAATCCCGCCCGATTGAAAGAATAGCACCAGGGATTATTGAAAGAAGATCTGTCCATGAACCTTTACAAACAGGTTTAACAGCAATAGACGCTCTTACTCCAATCGGAAGAGGTCAAAGAGAACTAATAATCGGAGACAGACAAACAGGTAAAACCGCAATAGCAATAGACACAATTATAAATCAAAAGGGGAAAAATGTAATTTGCATTTACGTTGCAATAGGGCAAAAAACCTCAACTGTCGCACAATTAGCCAAAACTCTCGAAGAAAAGGGAGCTATGGACTATTCAATAATAGTCTCAGCTACAGCAGACAATTCTGCACCACTACAATATATAGCTCCATTTGCAGGTTGTGCTATTGGTGAAGAATTTTTAGAAAACGGAAAACACGTTTTGATTATTTATGACGATTTAACAAAACACGCTCAGGCTTATCGTGCAATGAGCTTACTTTTAAAAAGACCACCGGGACGTGAAGCATACCCGGGGGACGTATTTTATTTACATTCAAGACTTTTGGAGCGCGCTTGCAAATTATCTGATGAACGTGGCGCTGGTTCGCTTACTGCTCTACCAATAATAGAAACACAAGCAGGAGACGTTTCTGCATACATTCCAACAAATGTTATTTCAATTACAGATGGACAAATTTTTCTTGAATCAAATCTTTTTAATGCAGGTCAAAGACCGGCAATTAACGCAGGTATATCGGTTTCTCGTGTAGGCGGTGCAGCTCAAACAAAAGGCATAAAGCAAGTCGCAGGTCAACTTCGTCTGGATTTAGCCCAATATAGAGAACTCGCAGCATTTGCACAATTTGCTTCAGACCTTGATCCAGCAACAAAAGCTCAACTTCTAAAAGGTGAAAAATTAACTCAAGTTCTCATTCAACCACAATATAATCCACTAAGCGTTGCAGAACAAGTTGCAATACTTTATTGCGCCAACGAAGGATACGTAAATGATGTTGAAAACAAAGACATCCAAGAATTTAAAAAACAATTCTTTGAATATTTTTCTTCAAATTGCACAGAACTTGAGAAAAAATTAAATGAAGGCGCAAAACTTGAAGACAAGGACAAGGAAGAATTAACTAATCACATCAAAAACTTCAAAGAAAACATTTTTAAGGTATAAACGGAAAAAAAATGGCAAGTTTAAGAAACATAAAAGACAGAATAAACAGTATTAAAAATACTCAAAAAATAACGAAAGCAATGAAAATGGTTGCGGCTGCAAAGGTTAAAAAAGCAGAAAACGCCGTTAAAGCATCAAGACCTTTTACGCTTGAACTATATAAAATGTTTTGCTGGGCATATAAGCAAACTCTAAAAGACAAATACGAAAAAATTAAAACCGAACACAGTATAGATAATTATTCTGCTCTTTTATCCAAAAGAGACGTTAAGACCGTTGCTATTGTAGTAATTTCATCAAATAAAGGCTTAGCTGGAGCATATTGTGCTAATGTTGTAAGATGTGCTTTAAATTTAATTAAAAAATTTAAAAATGAAAACAAAAATATAAAAGTATATCTGGTAGGTCAAAAAGCCATTCCTGCAATTAAAAATGCCAAAAATCGACTTAATTTTGATATCGAAAAAACATACATAAATATACTTGACGGTATAAATTCAAGTTCTGCCTATACTATAGCGTCTGATCTTGCAGATGATTATATTAAAAATAAAATCGATTCTATAGAACTCGTTACAACCAGATATAAAAATATGATGACATATTCCGCAGAAAACTGGCAGTTATTACCAGTCGAAACTTATAGCGAAAGAATTAAAGAATTTAGAAATAAAGAACTGGATGAAGAACTTAAAATAAATCATCAAGAGGGTCATATTGAACCATTAAGCGAATTTCTGCCTGATTTAAAATCCGTTCTATCAAAAATAGTTCCGATGTTTATAACAAATGTTATATTTCAAGCACTTCTTGAAGCTCAAGCAAGTGAACTCGCTTCAAGAATGACAGCCATGGGAGCTGCCACAAATAATGCTGCGGAAATGATTACATCTTTAACAGTTGAATACAATAAGGCTCGTCAAGGAAAAATTACCCAAGAAATTACAGAAATTATATCAGGAGTTGGAGCAATTAAATAATCCAAAAATATTTTAAAAAAAGAGGACAAAACTTAAGTCTTTGTCCTCGATTAAAACACAAAAATAATATGAAATTTTTATGTTTTGGATGGAGTGTGATTTATTTATAGCTGTGGGCTATAAATAAATCACTGGAATTAGATTTTAAATTTTTTTTATATTCTTTTTCTCCTTTTTTATTTTTTTGTTTAATTTTTGTAGATGTTAAATTGTGAAATGACTAAAGTATTGACACTTCATTGTTATAACTCACTGACACAACGGACGGAATAAGCGTTGCGCCTATTGCTGTAACCCTGATACCATGACCCCGAATACAAGCGGTAGTAGTAAGCGTCAGGGCTACCATTAAGTGTACT
>CALUWK010000039.1 GCA_944324475.1 Candidatus Gastranaerophilales bacterium | reverse complement strand
CGAAGCAACCGCTTTCGCTTTTGCCCTCTCGAAAAAAGATATTTAATCTTTTTTCTCGGCAGAGTGCCACAGGCCCACACAATTCTATTAAATTTTCAATTTTTATATGTCGCTGTGGCGAAGCAACCGCTTTCGCTTTTGCCCTCTCGAAAAAAGATATTTAATCTTTTTTCTCGGCAGAGTGCCACAGGCCCACACAATTCTATTAAATTTTCAAAAATCGCTTAACTATAATACACTAATCAAAGCTCAACGTCAAGATTCTAGTTTCTGACCCAATATTTATCGAGCCATTTAGTAGGTTTAACATATCTGAAACCACCTTTACCATAAAAACCTTCATACGCCTGCTTAGGGGTAGGACGCCCATGAAAAATTATAATTTTTGCTTCAATTGGATCTTTTGGTTCCATAAAAAAATTCAAAGGAAAAGGTCTTAAGCAATTTCTTTTAAAACTAACACACCAACTTTTATCCCAATATTTTAAAATACCTTTATCATTCATTTGGTGTGATAAAAAAGCTTGTTCATTTTTATATCTTTTTCGTATATCCTTCCCTTCCTTATAAAAATTTTCAATTATATCCTTATGTTTGTTAACGCTAAATTTAAAAACAGATGAATTGCCAATAATATCATCAGGAAAATCCCAATCCTTAATAATATAAAATTCCCCTTCTTTTCTAAAAAAGCAATCTATATTATCTCTAATAACTACATCTAAATCAAGGAATAAAGCTTCACCTTCAAGATCTGCTAATTTATCTGTAAATAAGCCAAGTTTTTTCCAAGCTTTTTCAGGTAATCCGTCATCATTTAATTCAGGCAAAGGTCGAATTTCAACCCCGTCAACTATTCCTTCGGGTTTATCAGTAAAACAAATAAAACGATGTTCAAGAGTTAAATTTCTTTCAACCATCTTATAAAGACTGTTAACGTAATCAACTCCAAATTTATCACCCCATTTAATACAAATGACATTATTTCGCATAAAAACTCCTATTTATTAGTTTGGCGCATTGTAGGAAAAGCGATTACGTCACGAATCGAAGGAGAATTAGTTAAAAGCATAACCAATCTGTCTATTCCCATTCCCATACCTCCGGTTGGCGGCATGCCGTATTCAAGCGCATTTATAAAATCTTCATCTATCTCCATGGCTTCTTCATCACCGTTTGCTTTTGCCAACGCTTGAGCTTCAAAGCGTTTACGTTGATCAATAGGATCGGATAATTCTGAAAACGCATTTGCTATCTCCCATCCGTTAACTCTCGTTTCAAAACGTTCGGTTAAACGATCGTTATCTCTGTGAACCTTTGCTAAAGGAGAAATTTCACGAGGATAATCAATAATATGAACAGGTTGAATTAAACCAGGTTCAATTTTTTCTTCAAATACGGTTTCAACAATTTGTCCCCAATTAGCATTTTCATCAGGGTAGACTCCTATGCTTTTAGCCAGCTCCAATGCTTCTTTTGCAGTATATACCTGTAAAAAATCTATTCCGGTTACATCTTTAATTGAGCCCAGCATTGTCTTTCTGTCCCAAGGTGGCGTTAAATCAATCTCATGCTCGCCATAAGTAATTTTAGTTGTTCCAAGAACTTCCTGAGCAACGTAAGCTACCATATTTTCCGTTAAAGTCATCATATCGTTATAATCAGCGTATGCTTGATATAATTCAATCATTGTAAATTCAGGATTATGGCGCGTATCAATGCCTTCGTTTCTAAAGCATTTTCCAATTTCATATACGCGTTCAGAAACACCGCCTACAATTAATCTTTTTAAATATAATTCAAGTGCAATTCTTAAAGTTAAATCCATTTCCAGTGCATTATGATGAGTAAAAAATGGTCTAGCATTAGCACCTGATGCAGTTGTTTGTAGCGTTGGAGTCTCGACTTCCATGAAACCATCTTTAGCTAAAAACTCTCTGATTTTTTGAATTATTAAACTTCTTTTTTTAAATGTTTCCCTTACTTCCGGATTTGCTATCATGTCCAGATATCTTTGGCGATATCTAATTTCTACATCAGATAACCCATGAAATTTTTCAGGTAATGGTAATAAAGACTTTGATAAGAGTTTTAAATCAGTCGTTTTAATTGAAAGCTCACCCCTTGGTGTTCTTCTTATTGTTCCTTTAAACCCTACAATATCTCCCATATCAATTAATTTTAATAATTTTATTTTATCTTCAGGTAAATTTTGTTTATGAGAAAAAATTTGAATTTTACCAGTAGAATCCATTAAATCAATAAACATGCCGGAATTTCTAATTGCCATAACTCTGCCTGCAACAGAATATACATCTTCTGTTTCAATTCCAGCTTCTAAATCTTTATATTTTTCTTGCAAAGTTTTAGCATTTGCAGTTTTGTCAAATGTATAAGGATAGGGATTAATACCCATATCTATTAAATCAGTTAATTTTTGAATTCTTCCTTCCCTTATACTTTGAGACGAGCTTGTATTAGCTTCCATTTATAATTTCTCCTTTTAATTAAAATTTGTACTTTGGAATATTAAATTTACGTTGATCTTCATCTTTTGTAGAATATGCTTCATAAAGTTCAAAAGATTTTTTCTTTGAATTAACAACATATTCTTCATTTAAATACTTTTTATAAACATCATTTAAACTTCCGTCATAATTGCCTAATTTATTTGCCCATTCATCTAAAAGTTTTTTATCAAAGCCACCGACATAAGCTTTAGTTTTAGCATCAGTTCCAGATGGTCTTATTTCAACAAATTTATCTTCAAAATCAAGATAAGTTCCATCTCCAACAAAAATAATATCTTTTAATGAAGAAAAATCCAAATCGTTAAATGTGGAAGAAAGAATTTCTTTTATATTGTCCAAAGTAATTTTTTCTTCGTATTTTGCAATCGCCAAAGCAAGATAGAACAAGTCATTTTTTGTTCTTTGTTTTTCACCTATTTTTTTTGCCTCTTTAAGCTTATTAATATCAGGTTCAGATTCATTATAATATGAAATATCGGCCCTTACATCAAATCTTGAAATTATATTATTTTCATCATAAATTTTTTGGAGATGATTTACCAAAGGTATATCTATTGAAGCAATTAACGCGCTTGCAATAATAATTGCTTCGGTTGCAGATTTTTCTCGCATAGCAATAGCAATTCTATTATTTAATGATTTAACAGGTTCAATGGCCCCTATTATCATTCCACCCGATTCTTCGCCACCAAAAATCATTCTGGGATTTTTACCTAAAGAAATTTCATTATTAAAAATGTCTATGATTTTAATATTTTGAACATTTTTTTCATATTGCGATTCAATTTTTCTAACAACTCCTGCTATCTCTTTAAAGCCAACAGGGGTATTAATTACCTTAATTTTATTTGCTTTTGCCCATTCATCCCAAGCTTTTGAACTTGCACTTGTTTTTACTATAAAATATTCAGTATCTTTATTTTTATCTAATGATTTATTCCAAAAATCCATAATCATCAAAAATGCTTGATTTGCGCTAAAAATACATAAAAGTCGATTATTATCCAATTCTACAAAATCAACTCCTGCTTTTTTAACATCTTCTTTAATTTCGGATTTAACTACTTGCACTATATTCAATCTATCGTGATCCGGATCGGTTATTAAAACCACCGTACCAACAGGATAATCTTTTAATTTCTCTCCATAGTTTAAGGACTTTATAACGGGAAAATAATCTTTATTATCCTTATCTTTACCCACTACAGTTACATCTAAAGACCAATCATAAAAAACATCATTTCCGTTTTTATCTTTTTTAATATCTTTTCCTATTCCATGAAAAAAAGGGTCTTCTTCTTTATTAAACCAAACAAATTTATCTCCAATATTTAATTGTTCCAATATTTTTGACAAAGTATTATAAGCGCAACCACCAACCGAATCAATAACAATTTTTTTATCAAACGTTTGAATTGAACATATATTTTTTTTATTTGCAACCCCATTTTTTAAATATTCAACATATAAATCAAGTCCATTATTTAAACGTTTCATAGTTTCTTCATCAATTAACATACTGTCTGAAGAAGAAAATTCAATTTCGAAAAATCCATCTTTTTTGACTGTATTTAAAATTTCTTCAATTTTATTAACAAACTCCATACTTTCATCTGGCAAAAACTGAGATCCTTGATTGTTCAAATCTTTTGTTGCATTTTTAACCGAAATTCCATGAGAACTGGTAATATATTCAGCTCCCACCAAATCCAACTTAAATGCTAAAAAGGAAGCCAGCCAAATTGGAATTGTTTCGCGATTAACAGGAGTTAAAGTTCTAATACCCAGGGAGGCTTGAATCCTTGCTATTATATCTAAATAAATTTTTGAATTATATCTAACTTCACACCCCACAAGCTTTACAAGATTACTATTTGGATATTTTTCCTTTAAAACAAGAGCCTTTGCCAATGTTGCTAATGTTATACCTATTGTATTAATTGGAAATCTTGTATCATGCGGATACAGTATATTTTGAGGCCCTCTAATTCCAGCAGTTGAAACCATCGCTTCTTTTTTGTAACTTTCAAACCAACTTTTTAAATTCAATTTCTCAACCAAATTCTGAGTTAATTTAAAAGTAAATTTATTTTTATTATAATAATTAAAAATTTTATCTTCTTTAATTGCTTCCGGCGTATTTTTTTCAACATCGCCTTTAAGTAGTTTTTCTAAATTGTTGTTTAACATGTTTTTACTCTCTTTTTATTGTCAACAACAATACTAACACAAACAAACAGTTTTATACATTTTTAGCTTTTTGTTCATTTGATTCTTTTTCTTTACTAACATCTATACAAGCTTTTTCAGTTAATGTTTTTTTACCTGTAATTTTTTTGAAAAATCTAGACCATGCACCAATTAATCCTTTTCTAGATGTTTGCTTTTTCTCCCATTCGATAATTTCATCTCTTGAATTCATTTTTTTAATAGGTTGACAAATTGATTTTCTAACTAAAAATTCATTTGTCATTTCCGTTGCACCGGCTATAAGAGTAGCCTGAATTAAACTATTATTAAGCGCTTTAACAAATACTGAATTAAATATATTCATTAATGTTCCATTTACAACAAAATTTGATAATTTGTGAGCTATTCTTTCATTTCTTTCTTCTTGTGCTTCTGTAATATTTTTACCCTCTGATTCAATTAAAACTTTATTATAATAGTCGTTAACAAAGAAATATGAACTTATCATGGTAACAAAAGCACGAGAATAATTTGCAATGTTTCCTGTTTCAGAACCCGAACCAAAAGCTCTCATATTTCTTTTTAAGACTTCTGCACATTCTACCGGATTTTCATATCTGTTCAACACTTTATTAAGAGAAGTAACATCAACATGAATATCTTTTGTTCTGTTATCTATTTTCTTTAAAACTTTATTAAATAAATCAATATCCTTTTTATTAGAGATTTTATTAATAACACCCTTGATTAATACTCCAGGAAAACTCAAAACAAGCCAAGCAGTATTAAATATTTTACCTACACCAGATATCAAACCTGAGATAAATTTTCTATCTTCAAGTGCTTCAATTTTATCAGGATTTTTATTAATAAATTTTTTACATTCATCAAGAAGAGCTTTAATTTCAGCACCTTCTTTTGTATTTTCAATTTTATCTATTTTACCTATAATTTCCTGTTTAGAATATGTGACTTTCTTTTTCTTTATTAAACAAACATAACCTTTAATTTTCTTATAAATGTCTGCAATTCTTTCTTTTGTAATACTAATAGGATGAGCTTTTGCATTATTTTCTTTTATATATAAAACCTTACTAATGAAATCATCATCAATAAAAGTTTCTTCACCGGAAACGTAGGATTTTAACTTATCATAATTGTTATTTACAAAATCAGAAATTAATTTATTTTTTACACCGCTGGTCTTTAAGAAATAATTTATAAGGTAAATTAAACTTGCAGAACCAAATGCTAATGCGATAATCCCTTTAGCACCAATTCTTTTTTTATGGGAATTGTTGTTTTTATTTACAGTTTCTTGTTCTTTGTTGCAGGAATTTGTGGTTAAATTAAAATATGGCAAGAAACTGTCTTTTCCTGCAAATTTTTCATAAATTTTACTGTCGATTTTAAAAGTATTTTTAAAAGGTATATTATCATGTTTACTTACAGTTGCAGTATCATTTTTTTGATTTTGCATATTTAATTTTGCTTTTTTTGCTTTGGCAATTTTTTCAGCTTTTTTTGAAGTAAGCGGAACCAATGAAACTTTATTTATAAGTCTTGAGACAATTTCAGCAATCAAAGAACTGCCAACAATGGTTGCAACTGTCCACATTAGACTATTTTTAGTGTATTTATCCAAAGCACCTAATGTTAAAAATGTCATGCCAGCACTTAAGCCTGTTCTTGTCATTTCTTGTTTGAAACGAGATTTTTTAGCTTTTTTAGCTTCTTTTTTATCATTTTTTTGCAACATTGAAATATTATAAAAATCCCTTGAACCATATATTGCGCTAACAAATGATGTAATTAATCTATTTAAAGTTCTCTCATCTCTTGAATTATAATTTTTTACAGTTTTTGATAAATTACCTGCTGCTTTTTTTATAAATGATTCTTTACATCTATTAATATCAAAAATAACTTCTGAATTTTTATTAAGCAACACGCTGTCTTTATCAGCAAAAGCTTCTAAAATATTAGAGATAGCTTCTCTGCTTTTCTCAATTTCAACCGTATTAGCTCTTTTTGCAAGCAACTTTAATTTTTGGGCATTATTAGCAAAATCAGATAAAAAAGGAATTTTCTTTAAAATTTTTAATACAAAATTAGCAAAATCAAGGGGCAAATCAACAAAAGGATATTTTACTGTTTTATAAATATCCTTAATAATACTGGAGTCTTTAACTAAATACTGATCTGTAGAATTTACATCTATTCCAATTTTTTCGAATCTACTCTTTAAAAAATTATCTCCTAATATACCGTCAATTTTTTGGGTAATTTCAGCAATATTAGTGTATAAAACCCCCTCGCCACCTTTTTTTACAATTTTTTGAAAAGAACCACCAAAATGAACATCACTATCTTTATTTAGGCAATGTTCTTTAAAGACCGATTTTTGAGCAATACTACTGTATCGTATGTTGTTGTTGAGCGCTAACTTCATTATCTTATTTTGCAAAAAATTTATCTATAATTTTGCCATCCTTTAATTCTACACTAACATAAGAAAACTTATAAATATTTTTTTTTGCATAAATTTTAAGTTTTTTATATTTTTGTTAATAATTTGTATTACTTGTAAAAATAATTTATCCTTTTATTATGGATAAAATGGGCAAAATTTTAATAGTTGACGATGAATCCATGGTCACCAAAACTCTTAGTGTGCTTTTAGGATTGGAAGGTTTTGATAATTTAATAACTTTCAACAATCCGAATGAAGCATTAAAATATTTAAAAGAAAATGAAGTTGATTTAATAATAAGCGATTTTATTATGCCCGAAATGGACGGTATAAAATTTTTGGAAATTGCAAAAAATTATCAAGATAAGGTTTCTATGATTTTATTGACTGGATATGCAGATAAAGAAAATGCAATTAAAGCAATAAATACCATAGGAATTTTTAAATATATTGAAAAACCTTGGGATAATAAACAACTTATAATAAATGTTAAAAATGCTCTTGTGCAAACAAAATTAAAAAAAGAACTAGACAAAAAAATAATAGAACTTGAAAATGCCAACAAAAAACTTGAGGAATATTCAAAAAACCTCGAAAAAATTGTGGAAAAAAGAACACAAGAATTGAAAGATGCTAATTTAAAATTAAACGCAATAATTACAGGCTGTGCAGATGGAATTGTGACCTTTGACTTTAATTCAAAAATTATAGATTTAAATAATGCCGCTTTAGATTTATTTGGACAGAATAAAAAAGAACTTATATCAAAAAATTTTTTTGAACTTGTTGTAAATGAAAAATACACAAAAACAAATTTAAATAACAATAAGAACATTTTTTTAAGAAATTATTGTTTAATTAACTACAAAAAAGATATTAAAATCCCTGTAGAGATTAGTATAGCTCCAATTTCAAATCAAAAAAATAACTTTTATGTTGCAGTAATAAGAGATGTAACTTATCAAAAAGAAAATGAGCGTTTAAAAGATGATTTTATCGCAACACTAACTCATGATTTAAGAACTCCTTTGCTTGCAAATATCTCTGGTCTAGATTTCATTTTAGATAAATCATTGGGAGAGATTAATGAAAAACAATTTAATTTATTTTCTGCCATGAAAAAAAGTTCAGAAGATATGCTTGGACTTGTTAATACACTTCTTGAAGTTTATAGATATGAAGCAGGAAAAACTTATCTTTGTAAAACAAAATTTGATATTTTAAAACTTGCACAAGAATGCGTGACAGAATTATTACCTTTAGCAAAAAAAGCCAACATGGAAATTAAAGTTCAACATAATGATAATGAATTATTTGTAAATGCAGATAAAAATGAAATAAGAAGGGTGTTGATAAATTTAGCAGGTAATGCTATAAAACATTCCCAAAAAGGTACCCGAGTGGTGATGAATTTTGAAAAACAAAAACAAGATTTAAAAGTAGATGTAATTGATGATGGAATTGGTTTCGAAAAAAAAGATTGTGATAAATTGTTCAATCGTTTTTCACAAGGAACAAACCAAAAACGTTCAAGTTCAACAGGTCTTGGTTTATATTTATCAAGACAAATAATAGAAGCTCATGATGGAAAAATATATGTTGAATCGAAATTGAATAAAGGATCAAAATTCACATTTGAATTAAAGAACTCAATTAATGATTGTAAGGTAATTTTATGAAAAAAGAACAAAAAGAAACTACAATATTGCTTGTAGAAGACCATGAATTCACAAGAATGGGGCTTTCAATGAAAATTGAAAATACTCCGCATTTTAAACTTTTAGCCGAAGCAACAGACGGTTTTGAAGCTGTTTCATTGGCGCAAAAATATAACCCTGACGTAATTTTAATGGACATAGGTCTTCCTAAAATGGACGGAATAACAGCAACAAAAAAAATAAAAGAAGAACTGAAACTAGATAGTGCTATTTTAATGTTTACTTCAAGAGATAGCAAAGAAGATATATTTGCAGCTTTTAAAGCCGGAGCAGACGGGTATATTATGAAAGATTCCAGTTCTCAAAATTTAATAAATGCGATAGATACGGTATCGGAACATGCCGCTTGGATTGATTCGCAAATTGCAAGAATCGTTTTATCAAATATTCAAAATGAAAATGAAAATCAATCAAAAAATACAAAAAATCAAAAAGAAGCAAATAAAAAATATGGATTAACAAAAAAAGAGCTAGAAGTACTTTCTTTAATAGTGGACGGATTATCTAATCAAGAAATTTCAGAAAAACTTGTTGTTTCTATTTCTACAACAAAAGCTCATGTTCATAATATTTTACAAAAATTATATCTTACAGACAGAACAAAAGCTGCGATAGTTGCTCTTAAAGAAGGTTTAGTTTAGTTGTTATGAAAAAAATTTTATTGGTTTTTATATTACTTTTTATATTGAAACCTGTATTTGCTTTTGATATAAAAAATATAAATTTTTTTAAGAAAAAAATGCCCGAAATGAAGGCTAAAATGCCTGAAACAAAACAACAATGGCTAATGGATGCAACAGATATTCCCTTAAAAGAAAGGATTATTGAAACAAAAGAAAAACCCAAAAGTAATAAAAAATTTTATTATCCTGAAGACAAATATATTTTTGATAAGTACAACTATCCCTCAGGCAAAAGAGAATTAAATATTGATGATATAAAGAAAAATTTATATTCATATCCATACATTGTCGCAGATAATAATCTTAAATATGTTGCATATCCAAGATATTATTTTTATCCTGAAACCAATCAAATATCATCAGAATTTTATGTTGAAAAACTTGATTTATCAAAATCAAAAATTAAAAGAATTCTTGAATATAATCACAATCAAGAAGAAAGATATCCTGTTGTTCAAGCAGGCATGAAAGAAAGGTACAAAAATTTATTTAATGGTTTAACTCTTGTTGATTGGAGTAATGATGGAAAGAAAGTTTTGATAAAAGAAAAAGTAGGCTCAACCATAAATGGGATTTATAAAACATATCTGTATGTTCATTTTATAAAGGATAACATTGAAGATAGCTATACAATTAAACTTACCAATTTTGATAAAGTTATAAAAAATTATTATCTTAATTATGAAGATAAACAACTTATTAAATATCAATACGATATTATGCCTCTTGGTTTTAGTTTAGATAATGATAATATAATAATTTGTCTTTGTTATATATACAATAAAGAAGGGGAAAAACTTTTTATTGGAGCCTGGGGTTATGATTTAAGAAATGATAAAACCATGCTTATTTCAAAAACAGAAACAGATTTTTCCATAAGTACAAATGGCGTAATTCTTAAAAGAACATTGGATTAATTCTATTTACCCTTAAAATTTTAGTATATCAAAAATAAAATTTAGAAATGAATCATAAAAAAACTATTTTCTTAATTTTATTTTTAATAATAGGCTCTATTGCTGCCTTTAATGACATAAAAGCACAAAAGCCTTCTATGTTAATTAAAGTATCTGCTGTAAAGAATGAAACCGACAAAAAATTTCATGGAACTGTTATATCTCAATTCACAACTGATTTAAGCTTTCAAAGTGAAGGAAGAATAAATTATATTCCATATTCCAAAGGAGATTATGTTAAAAAAGGGCAAGTTCTTGCAAGATTAGACGGAATACTATATAAAATTAAAAAAAACGAAGAACAAGCAAGATTAAAAGAAAATCAAATTCAATACAATAAAGCACAAAGCTATTTTAAAAGAATGGATATTTTACACAAAGAAGGCGCAATTTCAGACAATGACTGGGAAGAAGCTTATTTTAATCTTAGAACTACCGGTGAAAATATAAAAATTCAAAAAGAAAAATTAAACTACCTTAATAAAGAAATAAGTTATAATATGATAACAGCTCCTTATGACGGCTACATCTTTGAAAAATATGCACAAGTCGGAGCTTATGCAAAAATCGGAGAAAAAGTCCTGACGATAATTGGAACAAATAAAACCCAAGTTGAAGTTATGGTCGATTCGGACACAATTAATTTAATTGATATAAGTAAAGCTGTAACAGTTGAACATGATAATAACAAATATCAAGGAAAAATAAAACATATATCTAAATCAAGCATTGGTGCAGGCGGATATTTAGTAAAAATCGAATTAAATAATCTTGAACCACAATTAAAAGATGGAATGGGCATAGATGCGCTAATTCCACTAAACAATAACAGTATAGTTTTAGTTCCATTAGATAGTGTGTTTGAATTTGAAAACAATAAATATGTATATAAAATCGTAAATATTAAAGATTCTGTCGGCGAAGTAAAAAAAGAAAAAGTTGAAACAGGAGATATTCTGGAAAATGAAATTGAAATTTTAAAAGGCTTAAATAAAAATGATTTTATCGTAACAAATGAAATTGAAAAAATTAAACCAGATATAAAAGTTAAAATTGAAACGGTAAAATGAAAAAAAATGTTTTTATATTAACACTGAGCTTATTTTTTTTAATTTTGTCTTTATTTATTATTTTTAATAATAACCAAAGTTTTGATGTAAAAATACAAGCAGAATTTGAAAATACATCAACTGATGAAATAAATAATAATTATGCAGAAAAAATAAAAGATAAGTTATCCGAAATTCAAGAAATTAAAAATATCAATATTTTTTCAAGAGAAAATAGCTGTACAATTTATTGCAAGATTAATCCGTTTATATTAAACAAAAAATATGTAATTGAAAAAATACAAAGAAAAGTAAGTTTTAACACAGATGATTTATTAAATCCAAATAATATTGAATTTGATGATATATATAATAAAAAATACGACACTTTCTTAATTATATATTCAAAAAATACTGATAACATTTTTTTTAATACGTATTCAGATGAAATTTTGGATAAATTAAATGATCTTAAAGTATCATCAAAAATATTAAAATTAGGTGAATTGAAAAAAGCGGTATATATTAATTATAGCGACAACACTCTTTTAAATTATAATTTAAATTTATCTGATATTCAAAATATAATCAAAAATAATAATTCTAACGAAAATACAACTAAAAAAAATAATAATAAAAACTTTTTTCAAATAAAAACCGATGGTAATATAAAAAATGTTTTTGATATTGGAAACATTGCAGTTTACTATAAAGGAAAAAATTTTGCAGAAAAATTTTACCAAATATTTAATATTGAAGAAAAAATAAAAACTCCGATTGATTATGCAATAAATTTTAACGAAAAACAAGCGCAAATTATTGCTATTTCAAAAAAAGAATTTTATCCCAATTTTATATATGAATACAAATTAAAAAAAATAACAAAAAAACTAAATAAAAACGAATATAATATAAATTTAAAACTGATAAAAACATCTAAACTTGAAAAAATACAAATATATCTTGAAAACAATTCAAATATATATAAAACTCTTGAATTAAGCAAAAAAATCAATCAACTTATTTGTAAAAAAAATAAAGATACGATATATTTTATCGGACATGATATTCCAAAAATTTCTAAACATGAAATTTTTTTAGAAAATGAGAAAAATAAATTAATAGTTATTTCTAATAAAAAAGAAATTAAAAAAATTAAAAAAATTTTGATTGAAAATAATATTACTTATTATGATAAAGAATATAAAAAAATCAATATATATAGCCCAGAAATAAATACTCTTGAAAATAAAATTATAAAAATAAAAGAATTTTTAAACAAAGAAGAATCAATTTTTAATTATACAAATAGAAATACTTATAAAATTCTAACTATAAATTATATAATCGACCCGTATTCCCTAAATGATATAAATTTATCTAAAAAAGAAATTTTTAATACAATCCTTGCATCAAATGAAGGTGTAATTTGTGATTATTTTTTTGAAAATTCAAAAAAAATTCCCATAATATTAAAAAATAAAAATCAATCTAGCAGAATGTTTATATTAAACAAAAATACAAAAATTCTTGCAACTATAGATTCAATTACAAAAACAGAAATAAAAAGTGATTATTATTCTATTTCAAGATCAAACAATATGTATTTTTCAACATTTTATATAAAATTTAAAAATAAAAATCCAATTAAACATCTTATAATTTTAAATAAATTAAAAAATTTATAAACCAAAAAACCCCTCTTTTTTAAAAGAAGGGTTACTCCAATTCCGCCAAATATATTATCTTATTTTAAAATTAATCATAGCTTTATGGTTAACTGCAATTAATTCCATTGAATTCCAAA
>CALUWK010000038.1 GCA_944324475.1 Candidatus Gastranaerophilales bacterium | reverse complement strand
GATGTCGCGGGTTCGAGTCCCGTCTTCCGCTCCATAATTAAAAGAGGGTTTTGCCCTCTTTTTGTATAGGGATGATTTATGAGAATTAACAGTGTTCAACCAAAAACGCATTTTAAATCTATTTATAAGGTTCAAGTGCCAAAGGATTTGTTTCTAAATCCTAGTAATTCTCTGGAATGCGTACAGGATTTTGAAAACAATATTTTTCCTGCAGTTGGTGAATTAATTGGCTGTAAAGGTCGTTTTTGTTCATTTATTGAAAGTGCAGGTTATCAATATGCACTTAATGAACTGAATGATGATGGATTAGGATATTGTTCGGTAGATTGGCTTAATAGGAACACAGAATCAAATATCAAACTTCCCGAAAGTGAAGATAATCATACTTTTTATGTTTTTACAGATAAGGATTTAAAAAAAATTTTTAAAAAAAATAGTTTTTCTTTTGTAAAGTTATATTTGTTTTTGAGAAAAATAAAGAAGGAAATAAAACAAAACCAGATTCCTGAAGATAAATCTATCGACTTTTTATTTAAAGCAAAAATTGCAGAGGCTGCTGATAGAAAAATGTATGAGGTGATAGGAGATAGTTCTGTTACTGTTTTAGATTTAGAGAGTGGTAATATAGAAGAAAAATAAGCTTAATATATACTAAAAGGCAATTATAATTGCCTTTTAGTTTAATTTAATTTTGTACATCTGCCGTATTTGTAGAATATTTTAGCTGATTCCCATTGTGTTCTTGAGACATCCCTATCACAAAGGACATAGGTGCCTGAATCCAGAACTTTTACTTTACAAAATCTTTGTTTTTCAACTTTACAGTTGTACGTATCGCCATATCCGTCTGCATTAAAGAATTGTTCTTTTAGTTGCTTGTATTCATCGTCTTTTAGAACATCTTTTTTTGTTTTTGTTTTTGCATTTACTGTCATTGTTCCTATAACAGTCAATAGCATAAATAAAACTAAAATCTTTTTCATTTTATTCTCCTAAATTTTATCAAATCCTGTATATTTTCTTAAAACCTCGGGTATTATAATATGCCCGTCGTTGGTTTGAAAATTTTCACAAATTGCAGCTAATGTTCTTCCGACGGCTAGTCCTGACCCGTTTAATGTGTGTACAAATTCAACTGCACCATTTTTTCTTCTAAAGCGTATATTAGCTCTTCTTGCTTGATAATCTCCAAAATTTGAACATGATGATATTTCTTTATATGAATTATAAGATGGCATCCACACTTCTAAATCATAGCATTTTTTTGCGCTAAATCCAATATCACCTGTCGATAAACAAACTCTGCGGTATGGGAGTTTTAGAAGTTCAAGTACGTTTTCTGCATCTTGAGTTAATTTTTCATGTTCTTCAATGGAATTTTCGGGTTTTGTTAATTTAACAAGTTCAACTTTGTTAAATTGATGTTGTCTGATTAAACCTCTTGTGTCTTTTCCGGCTGAGCCTGCTTCTTTTCTAAAACACGGAGTGTAAGCTGTCATATATTTTGGAAGATCGTCTTCATTTAAAATTTCATCTTGATATATATTTGTTACTGGTACTTCTGCTGTTGGAATTAAATATAAATCTTCATCTAAACACTTAAACATATCCTCTTTAAATTTAGGAAGTTGCCCTGTGCCTGTCATTGTTTTAGAGTTTGCCATGACAGGAGGCAATATTTCTTCATAGCCTCTTGTTAGTGTGTGAGTATCAAGAAAGAAATTTATTATTGCACGTTCTAATTTAGCGCCATAATTTCTATATAGAGTAAATCTTGTATGGGCAAGTTTAACCCCCCTTTCAAAGTCTAACATATTAAGTTCAGGACATAAATCCCAATGTGCTTTTGCTTCAAAATCAAATTTTGTAGGCTCGCCCCATTTTTTTATTTCTACGTTTGCGCTGTCGTCGATGCCTATTGGTATATCAGGGTCCGGAGTATTAGGGATAAATAAAAGTGCTTCTTTTTGTTTATTATCCAGTTCGTTTAATTTTTCTTCAAGAGCCTTTGTCTCTTCTCCTAAGGTTCTTATTTCGGCTTGAATTTCTGTTGTATCAATGCCTTCTTTTTTCATTAAACCAATTTTATTTGATTCTGTTTTTCTTTTTGCTCTTAAATTATCTAATTCAAATTGAACTTTTCTTCTTTCTTCGTCAATTTTTATAACATTATCGACTGATAAATCCGGATTTCTTCTTTTTAAAAGCTCGTTTATTTTTTCGGGATTTTCTCTGATTAATTTAATATCAAGCATTTTCACTATTCCTTATTTTTTCTAAGTATGATTTTAGTTCTTTTATTTGCTTTGGTTTAATGGGTTTTATTTCGCCTTTTTTTAAACCTAAAAGTTCAATATTTGCATGTCTTATACGTTTTAAATTTATCACATTATGACCCAAAAATTCAAACATTTTTCTAATTTGTCGATTTAAACCCTGATAAAGTATGATTTCAAATAAAGTATCAGATTTATTTTTTTCAAGAATTGTCCATTCGCAATATGCAGTTTTACCTTTTTCTATTTCAATTCCTTCTGTTAATTTTTTTAGTTTTTCATTTGTTAACTTGCCATCTATTCTAACAAGATATGTTTTTGCGACTTTAATAGAAGGATGAGTTAATTCATAAATTAAATTGCCATCATTTGTTAGGATTATAAGACCTGATGAATCTTTATCTAAGCGCCCTACAGGATTGAGATGATGATATTGCTCTGGTAATATATCATAAATGGTTTTTCTTTTTTTTTCATCTGATTTTGTGGTTATGTAACCTGCCGGTTTGTAAAATTTATAGTATTCAAGTTTGTCGGAGTGAATTAATTTGTTGTCAAGTGTCACTTTATCTTTGGTTCGCACTTCAAAACCCAGCATAGTTACAACTTTGCCGTTAACTTTAACTCTGCCTTGTTCAATATACTCATCGGCTTTTCTTCTGGAGCAAAGGCCACTTTGAGCAATATATTTATTAATTCTCATAAATGAATTGTAACATGGATTTATAATTAGTACGCAATAATTTTTATGTTTTAGTTTTTATATTGTTATGAATATTCCTTTTTTTGATAAATTAAAGTTCAATAATTATATAAGTTTAGATAAACAGCAAATGCATAGGTTTCAAATTGCCAAGAAAGACAGTTTTGAACTGAGCTTTAAAGGGTTGCGCAAAAATGATTTCAAAGGATTAGACTTTATGATTGTTGAATTGTTTAAAGCACCTATTGAAAAGTTTGCAAATAAAGATGACTATAATCGTTGGGCTGAAAGCAAAATTGATGATATCATGGCTTGTGATTATACTGCTAGAAGCTCTAAGGCTACTATTCAAAGAAAAGCGATTCTTGATGATTGGTATGCTTATTTGCTTGATGAAAACGGTGCATATTTTACAGATAAACCGTTACAACTTTTGATTCTTTCTGGAATTACAAATGACTTAAAGGTAAATAATGATAAAATTCCTCCGGTATTAAACAGTCGTGCATTGGCAAATGCTGTAACATATATGGAAGAGGAGTTGTCTAAAAATCCAAAAAGCAAGTTAAATTTTTTAAGAATATATAATAAAAAATTGCAAGAAATTTATATTTCAATCAATAATGAAAGTCATGATAAAAATGGAATTTGGGTTGCTATTCCATCTTACGAGCATGATAGAGAAAATTTTAATTCAAATGTTGAAAAATTAAAAGCTTTAAGTTGTACAAATTGGTGTACTGCATCTACTAATGCTGAACCTTATTTAAAAAAGGGTGATTTTCATGTTTATATAGTTGATGGAAAACCAAGAGTCGGTATTCGTTTTGAAGCAGATAAAATAGTTGAAATACAAGGTCAGAGGAATAATTCTAAAATCCCGCTTTTGTATAGTCAGGAAATAAAGGATTATACCCAAAAAAATAATTTAAAGGGTTTGGAAGATAAAATTAATAATGCAGTTGAAACAGCTAAAAGGTGTGCCCCTTTAAAAGAAGAATTTAAGGCTTTGCTTGAAAATAAGGATTACTTGGCTATTTTTAACCACCCTGAATTTGACTGCGGAGCGCAAATGCTTGATAATGGAAATTTAAAACTTAAAAGACTTATTTTACCTGATTTAGAGTTTTATGGAATAAATCCTAACGAACTTATGGATGCTGTCGAGATTGTTGACGGTGATTTGAAGATGGATATACCAGATATTTTAAGATTTAAAAATTTAAGAGAGGTTAATGGAAATTTGGATTTATCTGATTCTTCAATTAAAAGCACAGGTTCAATTCAAGAAATAAATGGAGATTTAATGTTAGATTCTCTAAAAACAGAGATAGGTGACAATTTGCAACTGGTTAAAGGAAAAATTATTGATGTAAATTGTCCAGAAAATTATAACAGTGATTTGTATGCAAAAGTTTTGTTGAATAAAATAACTAAAGCTAAAAATAAAAAAGAAATTTTTGAAATATTGGGAATTGAAGCACAGGAACTCGAGGATGGTACTTTAAAAATAGGGACATATAATCCAAGTGAACTTGAAAATTTTTTGTTATTGAAAAGTTATGTTTCTGATCCTTTTGAAATAATGGGAATAAGTGAAGAAGATTTTTTGGATGGTGTAAGTTTTGTAGATGGTGATTTAAATCTTGCAGGAACTAACATCAGAATTCCAAAAACAATTAAAAAGGTAAAAGGAGACATTCTTTTGAAAGGTTCAAAATTATTATCCTTAGGAAGTATAGAAAAAGTTGGAGGCAGTGTTTTTGCTGAAAATTCAAAATTAAAAAGCATTGGTAATTTACAATTTGTTCGCAAGGATGCTCGTTTTTCTAATACAGCAATTAAAAGTACAAGATACTTAAGAAAAGTTGGTGGAAATTTGTATTTGCAAAACACAAATATAGAACAAGTATGCTTTTTAAAAGGTGAAAATTTAGGAGGTAAATTATATATTGATTCGTATTCTTTTTCGTCACTTGATGAAATGCTTTATAAATTAGGGTTAGAAGAAAAAACTGTTATTGTTTAAAATAGTTAAGCAATTTTTTAAATAAAAAAGTTTTTATTTAATTAAGAGGATGAATAATGGAGAAAATTTTAAAGTTTTTGTTTAAAAAAAGCAAGAAAAAAATAAATAAATTGTTTTTGTCGGGTACATGTGCTGGAAAAAAGATTGTAACTGTAAATGGCGCAACTTTAACTATTGATAATGGTGCAGAAAATAAAAAAATAGTTAATGAAAAAAAAATACAAAATATTGTCGAAAAGTGTTTGAAAAATCCTCAAAAGTTTTTTGAATATATTAAAGGGGCAAAAACTCCGGTATATAAAATTAAATATGCAGATAAAATCCTTTCTTTGATTAATGAGCAAGAAGGGTTTGTTCTTCCTCAAAAAGGTTTTAAAGCCTTGTATTTGAATATTTTTTTAAATAAAAAGATTGCTTTTAGAACCCCTGAAATATTTGTTTTAAGAAATTATAATGTAAATAGTTATGCTATAGCTTATCAGTTTTATAATTGGTATTGTTATAAAATGCGTATAGAGGGGTTTGAGGAAGATACTCAGAAAAAATTTAAACATATTTTTGAAATTTGTGAAACAAATAAAATTGATGAATTGTCATTTGAAGAAATATTGGAATTAAAAAGCGCAATTAAAAGGGATATGGAAGCTATTGATTTTGTAAAAAGGCTTGCTATTAAAAATCAAATGGCAAAAAAGAATCTTGAAAAAATTAAAGAAAAAAAAGTTGTTAGAATATAAATTTGTATGGGGGAATGAATAAGGGATATTTAAATATCCCTTTTACTTATTGTTTTCTAATTTTTTAATTGTATTTGCTAAAATTTTAATTTTTTCTTCAATTTGATTTTTTGAGACAATCTGGTTTAATAAAATTTCTTCAAGAGTTTTGTTTATAGCTTCATTTATTGTTTTTTTATTGTTGTTTGTAAATTCCTTATCATTAAGGTTATTTAATTGTTGTGCGCTTATGCATCTTGATTTGTCAATTAAATCATTTGAACAGTTTTTAAAGTATTCGTTTTCAAGTGCTTTTTTATTTGCAGGCAAAACATTTGTCAGTTTAGATAATTGAAGTTGATTTTCTTCATTGGTTAAAAGAAGTGCAAATTCAAGAGCTAATTCTTTGTTTTTTGATTTTTTAGGTATTATTAAATTCATTAATGATATGTCGTATTTTTTATTATCACCGACTAATTGTTTGCTTAGGGCTGATTGATTGTATATATCTGGTGAATTTTGTTTAATCATGTTGATGAAATTTGAGCCTGCAACAATTATAAGTGCTTGGTTTGACATATATTTTTCAATTACTTCTCTATGATTAATTGTCAAGGTGTCTTTTGGCAAAAGATTGTTTTTGTACATATCGTTAAACATTGAATATATTTTAATTGCAGAATTTATTTCATTTTGGGTTTCAAGTTTAGTTATGTCATATTTGTTTAAAATTTTAGCTAATGTGTCTCCTTCATTTAAGGATATTGCAAAAGGTGCTGTATTTGAACAGGTTTTAAGATTTTTTGAAATTTTAAATAAGTCATCGTAAGAATTTATGAATTCATTTTTCGCACAACTGTTATATATTTTTTTGTTGTAAATGGTAACAGGACTTGTTGCATAAAAAGGAAGTGCGTATATTTTTTCATTGTATTTTAGTTTTTCTAAAAGATTTGGGTGAAATTGATTTACATCTTTGTCATTAAAAGTGTATAGAGCATTTCTTTGAGCTAAAATGACCGAAAAATCAGGATTTAAATTTATAAGGTCTGGAGGAGTTGAGGATAATATTGAAGCAAGAGTTCTTTTTTGAGCTTCTTGAATAGGTATATCAACCCATATAATTTTGTAATCAGGGTGTATTTTTTCAAAATCATTGATTATTTTTTTAATTTCTTTTTCATAAATTGGTTTAAGTTGTATTGACCAAAAAGTAAGTTTTTTTTGGTTGTCTTGTTTAATGGGGTCAATTTTTAAAGCAATTAACCCTATGATTAAAAATGTTAAAATTGTGTATAAAATTATTTTTTTCATATTGTGTTAAAATTATACAATGAATTTGTTTGATTCGCTAGAAAATAATAATAAGCAAATTCCCTTGGCGGAATTAATGCGACCTAAGTCGTTAGACGAGTTTTTGGGTCAGACCAGTGTTGTTAATCCTAATTCACCTTTTTATAGGCTTTTAAAGGCTAAAAGGCTTTTTTCTTTTATTTTATGGGGTCCTCCCGGATGCGGAAAGACTACATTGGCAAGACTTTGTGCAAAATATCATAGTGCTAAATTTATTGAGCTTTCGGCTGTTAATTCAGGTGTAAAGGATATAAAAGAGACTGCGCAAAATGCCAAATTAAGCTTAAGAGAGGGACTTAAAACTATTGTTTTTATAGATGAAATTCATAGATTTTCAAAAACTCAGCAAGATGCACTTTTGCCTTATGTTGAATCAGGATTGTTTTATTTTATTGGTTCTACTACGGAAAATCCTTCTTTTCATGCGGTACCTGCTTTAATTTCTCGCGCTCAAGTTATCATGCTTGATAAAATTGATAATAATTCAATTAAAGAAATTGTTTTAAAAGGATTTAATTATCTTTGTAAAAATTATGGGGATAAAAAGCTTCTTGATGATGCACTTAATTGTATAGTTGAATTATCAAATGGGGATGCTAGATTTTCTCTAAATGCTATTGAAAATTCTTATTTTGCTTCTGATGAAATAATTGAAAAATTAACAGTTGAAGAATTGTTGCAAAAATCGAGCGTAAGGTATTCTATTGATTCTCATTATGATTATGCAAGCGCTTTTCAAAAAAGCTTAAGGGGCTCTGATGCTGACGCTGCAATATATTACCTTGCTAAAATGCTTCTTGCAGGTGAAGACCCTCGTTTTATAGCAAGGAGATTGATAGTTGTTGCTTCAGAAGATGTTGGTAATGCGGATTTTAGAGCATTGTTGATAGCTCAAGCGGCTTTGAGTGCTGTAGAACACCTTGGTATGCCCGAAGCAAGAATCACTTTAGCTCAAGCGGTTGAATTTGTAGCAAAAGCCAAGAAATCAAACAGGGCAATAATGGCTATAGATAATGCTATTTCAGACATAAAATCAGGTTTGGATTTTCTTCCTCCAAAACATTTAAGAGATGCGCATTATAAAGATGCTAAGAAATATGGTTTTGGAAAGGATTATGTATATACTCATGACGATCCTGATTTTAAGCAACAATTTTTGCCTGATGAAATAAAGGATAAAAAATATTTTGATATATAAAACAGTAGGGTTATTGCAAAAAATAACCTTTTTTTATAAAATATCTTTTGTTAGTTATTGTTGATATTGTAAATATTTATGAAGACAAATAAATATGAATTAGCAAAAAAAAATATGTTTATATTTTATACAGGTGTGACAGCTTCAGTCAGGAGATAAAAATATGCAGATAAGTGCCATGAATTCGGTTAATTTTAGAGCTAATAATTATACTATTTTAGATGGACCTAAGGAGTCATATCAGTGTTGTGATGATATACCTGTTCAATATAGTATTGGTGATTCTGAGGATGTATATGCGTCTTCGGAAAGTCAGCCGTCTGAAAATTCTTATTATGGTACTTGTAGTGCAGATTGTGGTTCAGAGTGTGGTATTTTTGAGCAAGAAGAGGATGGAGCTGATGGTGTTGTCGGGTCATTTGCGGACTCTGATGATTCAGATGCTGCCTCGATTGGTTTTAATTTAAAAGAAAAAGACCGCGTTTTGGGCGAATTGAAGAATTTTATGAGTAAACTTAATAAAGCAAATAATGATGTTAAATTTTTAACTGTTTTCTCGAGTGCTGCATTGTTTTTAGGGTTGTTATATAAAGGTAATAAGGTTGCAGCGCCGATTGTAAGAGCCACTGTTACTGCTGGTGAAACAGTTTCTAAAGGGGTTGTAAATGTTGCAGGAAAAGTATTTAAAAATATTGATACGGATAAAATAAATAATAGAATTGCAAAGAAAGCTGAAACTATAAGATTAGATGCACCTGATGAAAAAATGCTTGGTGGTATAAAATCATTCGTGAATAAAATTTTTCCTTCACATGCAGGCAAGGTGACTAATGGTGTACAAGAAGTTTCTAGTGGTGATAAGGTTGTAAATGTTATTAAAGGACTTGGAATAAAAAATCGATTTGATGTACTTAAGAATCTTGTCGTGGGAGCTGTTGCTGTTGGAGTAACCGATAGATTTGCAGATAAAGTTGAAGGCAAATTGGATGAGGCAGAAATAAATAAAGCTGAAAGCAATCTTATTAGTAGTGGTATTAATGTTGCTGCCGATATAATAAGTGCTGCTATGTAGTTTTAGCGAAAGGTGTAAATGATATATGAAAATTGCCGGTAATGTTTCATCAAAAGTTATAGATGGTTTGAATAGAGTTGGCAGTGCAGTCGTTGATAATACTAAAAGAGTTAAAACGTTAGTGCTTGATAAAAAAGATTCATTTGTCAAGTCTGAAACCTACAAGAATATCGTTTCAAAAGCAAATAAGAATACACTTGTTGGCGCGGGTGTTGTAGCTGTGGTTTTGGGTCTTGCTATTAAGTGTGTAAAGGAAATACTTGATAAAACTTCTGAATTTAAGAAGTAGATATGATTTGATTTTTAAATTTAAAACCACCTTTTTGGGTGGTTTTTTCTATTATTCAATTTGATAGCAGGTAAGCTAATTTTATTTTTTCAAAATAGAGAATATAAATTTTTATGTACATAAAAATTGAGGATTTTGAAATTGAAAAAAATATTGGCTTTTGTTTTATTGTTCAATTTTGTTTTTTGTAATGTAAATATTGTTTTAGCGGATGAATTGATTGTAAATCAAAGAAAATACCCCAGCTATAGTGATATTTTTTTGGATGTTGATAAATATGAAAATTTTAATAGAAAAATTTTTTCATTTAATTTAAAAATGAATAAAATTTTTGCTAAAAAAATTCATATTTTATGGGCTTCTTTGTTTCCTAATTTTGTAATTGATTCTATGAATAGAGCATATAGTAACATTGAATATCCAAAAAGGCTTGTAAGCTCGCTTTTGCAAAGAGATATGGATGCTATTAAAAATGAGACAAAACGATTTTTGATAAATACTACACTTGGTGCGGCCGGTTTGATTGATGTTGCTTATAAGCTTTTTCATATTGAAATGTATAATGAAGATATGGAGCAAGCTTTGGCAAAATGCAAGGTAAGATGCGGTAATTATTTGATTTTACCTTTTATTTCCTCTACCACGACACGAGATTTGTTTGGAAGGTTACTTGATTTTGCTTTAAATCCAACTACTTATATAGCCTCTCCCATTGCTGCTGCAGTTAAAATGGGTTTGTTAATAAATAGAACGGCATATATTCAACCAATGTTGAAAATGGTTGAGTCTAATTTTGTTGATCCTTATGATATAGCAAGAAAATTTTTTGGAGTTGAAAAATATATTAAGCTTTCAAATTATGATAGAAAAAAAGTTCTTGAAAATTTAAAAAATGATACATACGATGAATTGGAACTTGTTGATAATCAAAAAAAAGAAGAAGTTTTACAGGTTAAAGGTTCACTGAAAGCAGAAGAAAATATAGTTATAAATGATTATAATGGTAATGAATTAAAAGCCGACATTTTTTTGAATGATTATAATCCTCAAGGACCAGTTTTGGATTCTATGCGAACAGCATTATTTGATGTGAAAAATAAAAATAAATCTATGTGGCATGATATTTCAGTTTGGAATAGGTCTTTTGATAAAAAAATTAAAACGGCTGAAGTTGAAATTATAAAAAATAGACCAAAATATCGTATTAGATATATTTTGCAAAAAAATAAGACATCGCCTTTAGTAATATTGTTTCCTTCTGTTGGAGAAGGTGTTGAAAATAATCATAGTAATATTTTAGCTAAAATTTTTTATGAAGAAGGTTATAGTGTTTTAATTTTAGGTAGTCATTTTCAGTGGGAGTTTTTGAGAAGTATTGAAAAAGGTCATAAAATAGGACTTATTAGTGATGATGTTAAGTATATAAATATTTTAGTTAATAATTCGATTAGTTATTTATCTAAAAAGTACGATAGAGTTTTTCTTGAAAGAACGGCTCTTGGTACTTCATTGGGTGCTTATGCTGTGTTATTTTTGGCTAATGAACAATATCAGGTTAAAGCAAATAATATAGATAAATTTATTGCAATTTGTCCTCCTTTTGAACTTGTTTATGCTGTTGAGCAAATTGATAAAATTATTGCTTCTTGGAAAAATTATCCGGATGACTTTAAAGAAAAAGTTGCAATTACTACTGCAAAAGTCATGAGAGCTTATTCTGATGCTAAAGAAAAAGGTTTAACATTTGAAAAATTGCCTTTTAGTAATTACGAAGGTAAGCTGATTAGCGCTTTTGTTTTTCATCAAAAACTTTGTGATTTAACTTATGCAACCGAAAAAGAAAACAATCCTGATTTTAATAATAAGGAATTTTATAATTCGATATATAATTCTAATTTCTCTGATTATATTAAAAAATATATTCTGGTTAAATGTGATTTTGATGAACTTAAGGCATTGAGCAGTTTAAATTCTATTTCTGATTATCTTATAAATTCTGATAATTATGTAATTTTTCATAGCTTAGATGATTATTTAATTGATAAAAAACAACTTTTAACTTTAAGAAAATATTGTGATAGAAAATTGACCCTTTTTAACAACGGTGCACATTTGGGTTTTTTATACAGAGATGAATTTGTTAAAGAGTTAAAAAAGGTAATTCATAATGAAGATAAAAAGAAATTTAACAATTTGGGTTAAAAAATTATTAAATAGTATGCATTTGTTTTATCTGCTTATTTAATTTTATTTTATGCTTTTTGTTAAAAATTAATAAAAATCACTCTATTGAGTGATTTTAAATGGTGGGCAGTACTGGACTCGAACCAGCGACCCCCACAATGTCAATGTGATGCGCTACCAGCTGCGCTAACCGCCCATATATAAATGATATATTAAAAAAATTCTAATGCAAGATGTTATGGGGAATATCAAGTCAGAACAACAAGTAAATAGTTTGTGCAATCACTGAAACTTTAGCTGTAAGTTTTTTCCTGCCTTGTTTAATAGCTCCGTTGATTGTTTGAGTAATTCTTTCGATTTTTATTATATTTCTTTTTTTCGTTCAATAAAAAATTTTATTTACCAAACCAACAGAAGAAATAATATCAAGATTGTAATTGAATTCTTTTGCTAGTAATAAAATAGCCTCTATATCCTTTGGAAAACAACTACCTCCAAAACCAATACCTGAATTTAAAAAGTTATTCCCGATTCAACTATCAAAAGACATTCCTCGTTTTACACTACTTACATTAGCACCCGTCTTATCGCATAAATTTGCTATTTCATTCATATATGAAATTTTAGTAGCTAAGAATATATTTGAAGCATATTTAGTCATTTCAGTTGATTTTTCATCCATGACAACAAATCTTTCTGGTGGAATTAAAAGCGGAGAATAAATTTTTTAATAAGTTCAACAGTTCTTTGAAAAGTCGATCTATTAATTATGGACAACAGTGAAATAACACATTCAGGCAAAAAACCAATGGGGATTATGCAAATTGATGGAGCAAAAGAAGTAGCATTCGAGGTGCATACATTTTCAAAAGCACAAAGTATGCTGGGTTTCAAGGTGGCTTTTACAATAAGTTCAAAAGAAAATACAGAAAATTTGTTAAAAGCAAAATATTTATCAGGGGGTAGTGTCTATATACCTGTACAAATGGCTGCAGCAGAAGCACTTATAGATAAAGAAGGCTACATTGAAAAAGTTAATAATATATATAGAAAAAGGAAAAACACAGCAATTAAAAGATTAAATGAACTTGGATATTAAAGATTGGGTTAAAAGGACTATATAAATCGAGCTGTTTTAATTGCAAAATTGGCCCCAGACGGTTTTTTGCCGTTTGCTAATATACCTTGCAATATTATTTCACTTAATAATAAATATCTCTCCTCAAAAGATTTTCCGTACTTCCATATCTCTTCAGCCAAGTGAAGATAAAATTTATGAGAATATAGATAGTTTAAAACTTTTATGTGTTCATAAATAATTCTTTTTATAATGCACAACTTATTTTCTAAACTGTTATATAAATCTAAAAAATTGAATCAGCTTCTTTTTTAGTTTTATATTTAGTTCTCATATTTTGAAGTGCTTTTACAATATCTACTCTTGCGAGTGCTGTTAATTTAGCACTCTCTGTTATGAAGTTTTTATTGTTGATATTATTATCAATATTGTTTTCCGAAAGTTTGAATGGTTAATTCAATCTTATTTTAGTTTTTCCGCCTGTGGGTATTTCGCAAAACTCACTATCGCTTGCGCTGTCGTTCGTTTGCTCAATTATCCTACGCACCCCA
>CALUWK010000037.1 GCA_944324475.1 Candidatus Gastranaerophilales bacterium | reverse complement strand
AGAAAAAATCGACGTGCTTACGGTTTAAATTGGGAATTTATAGAATAAATTTTTATGATAAAATACTCTTGAATAAGCAGAGAGGCTGAAAGGCTCTAAATTAGAGCCTTTTTTGTACTAAATCAAACTGTTAATTTTTGTAAATAATTTGATTTTTAGGCAAAAAATAATATTTACAAATTTTGTATGTAATAATTTATAGTTTCAAGGATTTATTAATGCGTATATACCCCTCTTTTGTAAAGCCCAGTCACCATAACCATAAAATTAATTATAATAATAAAACAAATGCTATTTTCTTTGGCGGAAAACTAGAAGACGATTTCTTTAGTGCATCACGTTCAAATAATGTACAAGAGCAGATCAAAGGGTTAAGCAATATAGGATTTGATATACAAGAAACAGATTTGATTACGGGGGATAATTTCTTACATGCAGCATTAAAAAGCAAAAGTAAACTCTTGATTAATAAAGCCTTGCTTTTACTTGGTCAAAAGACAAATAACAATGAAGAACTTGCAAGAGATATTGTAAATAGAATTAATTTAGAAGGCAAAAAGCCTTATGAGTACAGTACAGATCCTGCAATAATTGAGAGATTGAATAAAATAGCAAAAATAGAAATTGCTCAACAAGAATCCTCTGTTGATATTATTCAAACGACGCAAAGCAATCCATTTGTACAACAAGAACCCATTTTAAAGTTAAACGAATTACCAGAGGGTACAGTTTTAACAATTCCAGATGACGAGGAAGATGATGATTTTGTAATCCTTTCGGAACAATCAAAAGATACTACGCCTCAGGTAGAGAATGAATCTGTATTAAGTTTAGATGAAATAGCTGGTTTGACAAAATCAAAGAAAATTTTAATGAATAGAATAGTAAATCCATTATCAAACGGAAAATTGGTGAGAGATAGTGGATTTTTATTATATAGTGCCACTAAATGTGGAAAATCTTTTTTATTAAAATCGCTTGCTAAAACATTAGATAAACAAATTATTAGCATTAAAGATTTAGAAAAATTAGCAGAAGCTGTAATTGATAAAAATGGTAATAATTCTAGCAAGCAACAAGAGGCAATGGCTGAGATTTTTGATAAAAACATAATTCAAGTTACAGACGTTCAAGGGCTTGAAGTTGCTGTCGATTTTGCAAAAGAAAACTTTAAAAACACGGGCAAGCAAGCAATTATTTTCATTGATGAAATTAAAGGCATATTACCAGATGTTAGCGCAGCTTCGTCTGATTTTGTAACCAAAGCAGAGCAGCTCATTGAAGATTCAGCCACAAAAGGTTTTATATTAGTAGCTACCACAAGAGGAATTAATGAAATTTCACCTGATTCAATCCGTGCAGGAAGATTTGATAAAAAAATTGAATTAAAACTTCCTACAAACGAAGAGAGAAAAGAATTTATTAATAAATATCTTATGGTAAGCCTCAAAGAAGATGTATTTAATTTGTTGTTAAATAAAACCGCAGGTTTTTCATACAAAGACCTTGAGAATCTAATCGGGGAATTAAATGAAACTCAAAAAACTGATTTAGAAACAATAGATGCAGAATTAAAAAACTATGCAAAAGAAAATGGGTTAGGTGAATTAAGTGATACGGGAACAACAGCCAATTATGATAGTGATGAATTCAGAAGAATGCCTGCACCTTTAACTTTTAGCGATGTTGCAGGAATGAATGATGTTAAAGAAAAATTCCAAATTAATCTAATTGATAGATTAAAGCCCGAAAGAGTTCAATGGTTTAAAGAACATGGTAATCGACCACCTATTAAATCAGGGTTTTTATTATATGGTCCTCCGGGAACGGGTAAAACTTTTATTGCACAAGCAGTTGCAGGGGAAACAAAAATTCCGATATATAAAATTGATTCATCAACAATAAAGGATAAATATGTTGGGGAATCAGAAAAGAAAGTAAGAAAATTATTTACTCAACTAGAAACAAAATTCGAAGAAACTGGCGAATATAGTATTTTGTTTATTGACGAAGCAAATAGTTTACTTGCAAATAGAAAAAAGGAACTCAGCTCAAATTCACTTTCTTCAAATAGCGGAGATTCTAACCTTGTAGATTTATTTTTGCAGTATTTAAACAAGGCACCCGAAAGAGGCATTATTCCTATTGTTGCAACAAATTTTAAAGAGGAAATTGACGATGCGGTTCTTGATAGATTACAAACTCAAATAAATATCTCATTGCCTGATGATGAATTAAGAACTGCAATGGTTAAAAAGGAGTTTTCTAAACTTTCCGAATACACAAAAGATATAACAGATGATGAAATAAAAGAGATAGTTGTTAGGTTAGGTGGATTTAGCTCAAGAAATATTAGTGCAATTCTCTCGAGTGTACTAGATAAATGCTCTATTCATCCAGATAGAATGCTTACATTAAAAGATGTAACAGACGAGATTAACAATTACGCCATTGAACATGATTTGCCTGAAATTAATGCAAACAATAAAACATCTGGTTACGATGGAAAATGGAAAAGAAAAACAATAAAATTCCCTGCTGATTTTTCTGATGTTGCAGGAATGGATGATATCAAACATATATTTCAAACAACTTTAATTGACAGATTGAAACCCGAAGCAATGGAAAGATTCCAAAAAGATGGAAATAGAAAACCAATTCAATCTAATTTTCTTTTATATGGTCCTCCGGGAACGGGTAAAACTTTTATTGCCGAAGCTCTTGCAGGAGAAATGAAAATTCCATTGTATGAACTTACATCAGCTGATATTAAAGCAGGGCTTTATGGTGAATCAGAAAAAAATATAAAATCAATATTCGATCAGCTCGAAAAGAAATTTAAAAAGACTGGCGAATACAGTATCTTGTTTGTCGATGAAGCTAATGATTTGTTTAGTAGTGCAAAAAATGGTTCAAGAGGAGATACGAGCTTAATTAATTTATTTTTACAAAAAACAAACAATTCAGCCGAAAGAGGTATAATAGTAATCGCGGCAACTAACTATAAAGAACAAATTGAAGATGCAATGTTGAGTAGACTTGGAAAACAAATTTATGTTTCGCATCCTGATGAACAATTAAGAAAAGCGTTGGTTGAGTCAGAAATAAAACGTAGCAAATATACATTAAATATTGCTGATGACGATATTAAGGAATTAGTCGATAAGCTATCGGGTTTTTCGTCTAGAGACATAACAAAAATTATAAAAGAAACTATTAATGAGCATCTTACATATTCTGAAGAACAAATGACTATAGATGAATTCAGAAGTGCTGTAGAACAACACATCTTGGCTCGTAGAAAAACCGATGAAAGTAAAACGGCTCAAGAAAATTTAATGGAATTAATTAAAAATATTTCAGAATCGGACGCGCAGGCTTGCATAAGGTTTATTTTAAATAATATAAGCGAAGAAAGTTAATATTAAAAGGGAATAACAATGAAGATACAATCTGTTTCGATAAATTTTTATAAAAAATATCAAGCTAAACAAAAGCAAAATTTGGTATCCGATCCTATTCCCTCTCAAAAATATAATTCAATTGAAAATAAGCCTTCTATTTCGTTTAACGGGCTTATTCCGAATTCGGATTTAATAAAAAATGGATATAAGGTTGCACAAGTTACAAATAATAAAATATCAAATCAAGACAATGCTATAATTATTACTTCTGCTGACAAATTTTTAGCACTTCAAAACAGTCCAAATATTTGGAATAAAAAAATTATTTTATTAGATGATATTGATTTAAACGGGGCAGAAATAAAACCAATAGGAAATGCATCCAAGCCATTTAGAGGTGAGTTTGATGGAAACGGTTGCAAGATATCTAATTTTAAAATAAATAATCCCGATGGCAGAAATATTGGGTTATTCGGAAAATGTGAAAATGCAAAAATATCAAACCTTGAAATTGAAGGTGCAGCTATTTGTGGAAAGCAACAAGTTGGCGGTATTGCTGGTTATGCTGCAAATAGCAAATTTATCAACTGTGGCTTTGATGGGTATATTGAGGGCGAAAAGAAACTAGGCGGCTTGATTGGTTTAAGCAAGTTAAATGAAATAAAAAATTGCCACAGCACGGGAACAATTAAAATAAACAGTGGTTCAAATAATGGCAGCTTGTTTGATGACAATCAGCATTTTTCTGCCGAAGGAATTACGGGCGGTTTAATTGGTGCTGATGAAGAAAGTCAAATTGCAACCTCTTATTCGCATGCAACTTTATTAACAAGAGAACAATCAGGCGGATTAGTTGGATATGCACAAAGAACCAATATCAAAGATTGTTGCTACAAAGGGGTAATACACGATGACAATAAAACTGGCGGATTAATAGGTTGGGGTCTGCATTCTAGCGTTAATACTTCGTATACATTGAGCAATTTAGGAAATATCATAGGTGATGACTCAAATAATCAAATTTCAAGTTCGTACGATGATATAGAAGATATAACCTATAGTCCTTATTATTATTGGAATTCCGATGCTTGGCATTTAAAAAGAGGAAAATTACCAAGATTGGATTGTCAAATAAAAAATATGACACCAGAAGAATTGTTTATTGATGATATAAACGCAGATATAAAAATTGGCAAAATTCCAACTGTGCATGGAACTGATTTTAACATAAAAGATAAAGTAAAATTAAACTTATTGCCACCAAAACATTATGATGAAAATAATGAACTTTTGAAACAAATCAAAAAATCAACAGATAATAAATATTTGCGAGAAACATTTGGCGATGTAGTTACCGCTATTCGCAACCAAAATTTATTAGGGAAAAATTCATCTGACAAATATGATGAGTTGCTTTTAGCCATTGTTCAAAACAAAAATATGGATATAAATAGCACATTTGAAAGCGCGACAGATGATCTTAATAGTGGAAGATGGTATAACGTATGGTGTAGTCCATTATTCATTTTAACATGTATGAATAAGGCATACATTTTAAGTGAAGCCCTAAAACGAGATGATGCCGATTATACTGTAGGATCGGGTTATTCTCATAATGAAACAATATTAAATCAAGCAATTAAGCATCATATAGATGAATGCGCCTATGTTTTACTAACCACCCCAAAAATGCAAGAATACATTGCAGAAAGGTTAAATGATTTAAAGTCAAAAAACCCTTCACCATTTACAAGGCTTTTATTGGAATCTTTCCCGGATGATATTCCACCGTATGACGAAAAAAGCGGGACTGTGACGTTTAATTTTGAATTTGATTTTCCTAAAGAATTATTAGATCCAATAGGTGAAGTGACAACTTTATTTGATGCGCAAAAATTAGCAAACATTGATTCAGATTATAAAGATTCAATAGGAAATAATATTGTAAATGTAGCTGCAACGATACAAAGTGCTGATGACACATTAAAAATTTTAATAGCAGCAAAACAAATTGGCACCAATATTAATAATTGGAATGATAAAGGTGAAACTCCAATTGGACATGCAATATATACAAATAAACCACATTTTGTTGCGCAAATTATAAACGAAAGCACTACTCCGTTTGTAAGAATTTCAGACGGAACTGATGCAATGATTTTATTTAGCAATATGCCTGATGAACCATATTCGGTTAATTATATGGACATTGCAAGAAAAAAAGGGTTGAGTGTTAATACTTGCGATAAAAACGGAAATACTCCTTTGATAAATGCAATTAAGTTAAAACATTACAATGCAATAAAATATTTGCTTTCTAATGGTGCAAATCCAAATTTATGCGACAGTTCAGGACAGACCCCTCTGCACCATGCTTGCTTAATAAATGATGTTAATGCAATTGATATATTACTAAATAGCTACGCTTATCCTTATGCAAGAGATGCGCTTGGAAGTTTGCCTTTTGATTATTTAGAGCCAAATGTATTAGAAGAAATTGCAAGTAGACTTGAAGAGCAAGCAATTCTTTATCAAACTAGCGATATTTCAGAAGAAGTTGATTTGAGTTCACCAAATTGCAATTTAGATGATTATAAAGTTTTATATTCAATAGATGATGTATCACAAGCTATTTTTAACAATGAAAATGCAAACACCGAGATTTTAAAATTAAGCAAAAATCTTGTATTAGATAGCGATGCAAAAAATTTAACTGACGACAATGGAAATTCGATTGCTCATATCGCTGCTCAATCAGCAAGCCCATATGCTAAAGAATGTCTAAAATTAGCCTTAGAAAATGGTGTGGATATAGATAAAACAAATAAACAAAATCAAACTGCGTTAATGCTTGCTATCGATGCTTATATATGCGCAAATTTGATTGATGAAAAAATAAATCTTATACAAAATATTAAACTTTTACTTGATAATAACCCTAATGTTGATTTAACTGATGACAACAAGCAAAGCGCATTGCATAAAATTTGTCAAAGTGGAAATTTGATTTTATTTAATGAAATATTAAAACTCAATCCTAAAATTAACCAAGTTGACATTAATGGCTGTACGCCGTTTGAATATATTCCCGCAAAAGCGAATGATCCAATGTATATAACTGCTAAAGAATACTTAAAAAGCAACAAAATTATAAAAGGAGAATAAATATGATATTGCCCATTAAACTAAATGATTTTTCAAATAAATTAAAATATAGTCCGATTAATTCGCAAAAAAATAATGCAGCCAATGGAAATGATAGGCAAAATAATATTAAATTATCGGGTTTCAATAATCCTATGAAGTCATATATTTCTTTTGGTTGGTGTACAGCGCATTATCAAGCAATGTATGAAATAGATGAAAAATTTAGTCAAAAAATTAACACCAAATTAAAACAAATAGAAAATTTAAAAAACACACACGAAGAACGAAAAAAGAGATACTCAATAGTTGACAATGCTGCACTTGAGGCAGGAAGAATTTTAGCTCAATATGCGAATATGCAGTGTGCAATTGCAGAAGTTCCGCCTTCATATGCTGTAATAAATGGTGGAAAGCTAAAGCAAGCTATGGCAGAAAGCACAACCTTGTCCAATCCAGTATCATGTTTAATTACAATAAACGCGATTTCAAATATGCAGGCTAAAAACAATTCGCTTGATGAAAAACATTTGGAAAGAGGAAAGGGTGCTACGCAATTGTATTCTATAGCAATTTTATTAAATCAAATTGAAAAAAATAAAAATAAACCAGAGTACTTGCAAAATGCAGACTCTATTAATATGCTAGTTCAAATGGTTAAAAAATCCTTATCTCAAATATATGGCGAAGATATTTTAGAAAGATTAAAAGAATTTGCAAATATGGGCAAAAATCCAACAACAGAGCAAAAGACACTAGCATTAGATTTTCTCGTTGAAATGGATTCCATCGCGCAGAATCTAACATTGCCAGATGATTTCCAAGAAAAATTAAGCAAACTTCTTGATGAACAAAGCGCATCTGAAGGACGCATTTTACCACCTAGCAATGAATTAAAAAATACAATATCTATAAAAATTCAATATCCGGACCACGATCATAGTGTAGCACACGCACATGGAATTCCGCATTCTCATGAACACCATGAACATCAGCACACAAGTCGATACGAAACAATTTTAGAAAATTCACGCTCTAGCAAAAATGACACTAAAACAACGCCAGTGGTGCTTGCAGAAGAAAAAAACAAACAAATTATAGGAGAATAATATATGAAAGTAATGTTAAACACAATTAAGACTTCACCATTAAAGCAAGGGTCATTTTTGCAAAAACCATGTGTGAATTCAATCGGTAAAAATGAAAAAACATTTGAATTATCAAGTTTTAATTCTATTGGAAGAAGTTTAATTTCTTTCGGTTCAATTGGAAATAATGGAGATCTTGAGGCGCTTACAGACCAACAACTAGAAGATTTAAAACGAGTTTATCGTAGTAATCAAGCAGATATGGATTCTAAAAAAAGAGATGCTCAAAGCAAATTAGATGAAATTAATGATTGGAGTTGGGGAAGAGAATATTCTAAACAAGAACAAGATGCTGAAGATGAAATCAGAAGACGTGGTATTAGTTGGCTGCATCCATTTAAACGTAATGAAATAAGAGAAAAACATTATAACGATTTTAAAAGAAGAGAAGCGCATATAGATAGTTTAAAAGCCAATAGGGGAGCCTATGAAACCATTGTCAATATGTCACCTACAAATAAATCACAAATTGATGCTCTTATTACCCAAATTGACGCAATGCTTGCACAAAGAAAAGAAAAAAGAGAACTAGATGAAAAAATAAAACAAATCGAAAAAGTCCAACAAGCAATCAATGCCATATCAAACAAAGAAGGTGGTTTAAATGATAGAATTGCAGGATATGATTATGAAAAAAACGAAATTAAAAAAATGTTCATTGATCCTCTTGTAAATTCAAAGAGAGATCCTAGTGTGAGAGTTCCAGCAGCAGTATTATTACATGGTGCAACCGGAACTGGAAAAACAACTTTTTTAAATGGAATCGGAGTTCAATGTAGTGATGTTGCAAAAGTAGTTGATTTATCTCAAGATGTCGAAGCGGAAGATTTTATGAAAGAAGTTAATCGACAAATGGAAGATGCCAGAACTCGTTATTTTGAAAAAGATGAAAATAGAAACGAGAAAAAGACTAGAACAATTTTTTTAATAAATGAAGCTGAGAGATTTTTATCGATGACACCAGAAGAGGCAAAAATTTTATATGGAGAGAATGTCTTTGACGCTATGGATATGGAATATATGGAAAGATATGGTCAAAGTGCAGATAGAATAAATGAATTCAAAAGTTTATTGGATACTTGCAGTGAGGCTCCTCGTCATCCAGACGACACAGGAAGGGGTGCATTAACTATATTTATTACATCAAATTATCCTCATTTAATCCATCCTGATTTATTATCAAGGGACGGTAAAATGCCATTTTTGGCTATTAATCCTGCAAGAAATAAAAATATAGAAGAAGTTGTAAAACACTATTTCAAAAAAGCGAGTGAACTAACTGAAAAAATCAAACAGATGGAAGATCCGGACGATATCAAGCATGTGTCTGGTCTAACACAAAAAGCAAAAGATAATATTAGAAAAATGATTCAAACTGGCACAATAGGAAGTCTTGGAGTTGATTGGGAAAATATTCCTTATGATAAATTTGCTCAAGAATTTAATCCAAGTATGAAAAAAGGTGCTTTCAGTAATGATAGTTATAGAAAAATAGCCGAAAAATCAGCAAATATGTATTTTGAAGATCCTAGTCATAATTTTGAATATTATTTTATTGATAATCTAGACAGGGAAGATAGGGAAAAAAGACTTCCAAATGGTGCAATTATGCCATCTAGTCGTGATATCAATCCTCAAAGATATAAAAAGTTTGTATCAATATACAATATGCTTGCCCCTTCTGAACCCAATGAAAAGGAATCTCTTTTGAGGATGGAAAGAATGGGATTGCTAGATGAAAAAGCACAAAAAAGATTGGATTATATCAGAATAAGAGAATTTTCAGAATTAAAAAATCTTCAAGAAAAAGAACAAAATGGCAATTTAACAGATGAGGAAAAAATTAGATTAACACAACTTCAAGATCAAAGTGTTGACATACTTGACGAAGATGAAGACGAAGAAGAATAAGGGAAACATTATGCAAATATATTCTATAAATAATTTTACATCTTCTTTTAAAAAACCTACAAAAATCTCCAATATATCTTTCACAAGTAATAATGGTTCATCCGTAGATTCACTATTAAAACAAAGAGAAAAAATTATATCAACTATGACGCAAGCTCAAGCAGAACTCGATAGGGCACTTGCTTATAATTCCACCCGTGCTGAAAAAGAAACTGAAAATAGAATAGCAAATGAAAAGGCCAGAAGTGGTATTGATTGGATTAAAGATTTTTTAGGAAAAGGAAAAACCATTGAAGATAAATATTGGAAAACATTTGATAAAGAACAAGAAGAAGTTAGATATATAAAAGAAAACAAAACTTTTTTCACAAATGTAATTTCTCAATCACAAGCCTTACTTGAATACTTAGATAAGGAAATAGAAAAAATAATTGGGGTTTCTATTGATACGGTGCCAGGTCAAACTCAAACTAATAGAAAAGTTACGTATCCAACATATACTCCTTATCAAGTACCAACTACAAAAAATAAAAATGTACCCATTGATACTCCTATTCGTCCAACTCCTCCCAAAGCTGCACTTCCAACGCTGGATGAGTTTCAAAAATTAGAAAAAGAAGATATGCCCGCTTTGGTATCTAAATTTGCAAAAGGCACTAAAGAAGAAAAACAATCATTGTTAAATCTTTATACAACTTTAGATAAAAAACACGCAAGTTTGCCAGAAGAAAGTCCTGAAAGACTTTCTTTGGGTAGAAAATTGTATGTATTAGAAAAACAAATGATAGAAGGAAATATTTCTTTTATTCCACAAGCACCTTCAAGTTTTGCAACCGAGGCTGATAAAATTAAATATATTAAAAGTGCATTGCATTATGCAAATACTAATGAAGCCTCAGCAATGGATGCATTAAGTGTATTTGAAAAATATGGCAGCAGATATGAATATGGTTCTTTTAAAGCAATAAATATAAATCATGGATTGTATGATTTAACCATAGCAGTTGAACGTGTAGCTGATAAATTAGACGCAGCCACAACAGATAAAGTGATAAATCAATATTTAGATATTTTTAATAAATACGCTAGAATTGATGGAGAATATGCAGATACTAGACTTTTATTAAGAATGATTGAAAAAAACAATGACAAAATGTCTGAAAATACAGTATCTAAAATTATTGAAACATTAAAGAAATTTTCATTTGAGAAATCTCAAACTTGGAGCGTAAGGAAATATATTGTAAGTAATGAATTTTCAAAAAGAAGTCCAGAAGAGCTTGCAAGATTGGATGTAAAATTGAAGGAACTCGAAGAAATTGTAAAAGATATGCCGATGAAAAACAAAGCAAAGCCTGGTGCGTAAAATTTTGATATAATATAGGTATATTAGACAATTTTTTATCTTGACATGTTTTGTATAAGGAGAAAAGTCAGGTGGTGTCAATGACAGAATTTATGAACAGTGTTAGTAATAAACAAAGTAGTTATGCAACTACAACTAATATCAATACTTCAAAAGCAAACTCTGCACAAAGTGTTCCAGTAGCACAAGTACAAAAAAATGATAGTTTTGAATTAGCCAATAAGGATAAAAAGAAAAAAATAATTACATATTCTGCAATTGCAGCAGGAATTGGACTGTCAATTTTAGCTTTTTTAAAAAGAAAACAAATAGGTGATTTTTTCTCGAGTTTATTTAATAAAAAACCTAAAAATCCACCTGCTGGCGATACTCCAAAACCACCAAAACCACCAAAAGGCAATGACGCGCCACCATTTAATAATGGAAAAGGGTTAAATAGTTCAGGTATTCCCTCGGCTCCTCCCAAAGCTGCACTTCCAACGCTGGATGAGTTTCAAAAATTAGAAAAAGAAGATATGCCCGCTTTGGTATCTAAATTTGCAAAAGGCACTAAAGAAGAAAAACAATCATTGTTAAATCTTTATACAACTTTAGATAAAAAACACGCAAGTTTGCCAGAAGAAAGTCCTGAAAGACTTTCTTTGGGTAGAAAATTGTATGTATTAGAAAAACAAATGATAGAAGGAAATATTTCTTTTATTCCACAAGCACCTTCAAGTTTTGCAACCGAGGCTGATAAAATTAAATATATTAAAAGTGCATTGCATTATGCAAATACTAATGAAGCCTCAGCAATGGATGCATTAAGTGTATTTGAAAAATATGGCAGCAGATATGAATATGGTTCTTTTAAAGCAATAAATATAAATCATGGATTGTATGATTTAACCATAGCAGTTGAACGTGTAGCTGATAAATTAGACGCAGCCACAACAGATAAAGTGATAAATCAATATTTAGATATTTTTAATAAATACGCTAGAATTGATGGAGAATATGCAGATACTAGACTTTTATTAAGAATGATTGAAAAAAACAATGACAAAATGTCTGAAAATACAGTATCTAAAATTATTGAAACATTAAAGAAATTTTCATTTGAGAAATCTCAAACTTGGAGCGTAAGGAAATATATTGTAAGTAATGAATTTTCAAAAAGAAGTCCAGAAGAGCTTGCAAGATTGGATGTAAAATTGAAGGAACTCGAAGAAATTGTAAAAGATATGCCGATGAAAAACAAAGCAAAGCCTGGTGCGTAAAAATATTTTATGAAAATCACATTTAATTCAAATACCCCATATGATATTGCAAACAGACATTATTATCAAAAAAGCAATTTTGGCATCAATAAATGTGATAGCGTTTCTGCCGACTTTTTATTGCCCAATTATAATCAAATAGACAAAAGCATCATTGTGTTTTGTGCAAAGAAATATAATAATCCACTTAATAATTATTTTGCAGGCTATCAAAAAGAAAAAACCAAACTTAATGATATTTTGATTAGTCAGCTAAATAACAAAAAAGAACTTCCTTCGTCTATATTGCTCGCATTTCCCGATGATTATACCGAGTATCAAGTAATGCGAGGAATTACAAGCGAGAGCAATGCAAATTTTGTTGTAATTCCACCTGAGCAAGAAAATTTGCGCGATTTAATAAAAAGCGAATTGGCTACCGCAAAAGATGAATATAGAAAAACTGGCAAACAAACAGTAATTATTATTGAGGAGGCGCAGAAGGTAATCGGAATGACTCCTGCATATGCGGCAGAATTTTCTTTTATACCTATGAGTGAAAATGAAGTAGCTAGTATTAAATCAAATAATGTTGATTTAAAAACGGTTAATTTTTTCAAATCATTGCTGGATAATGTAAGCCAAGTAGATTTTGATTCAAAAGAAGACGGGCATTGTGCAACAATATTATTTACAACTAAAAATCCTCATCATATTCATCCTGATTTAATTTCAAGAGACGGAAAAATGAAAACAATTATATTTCCAACACTATGCGGAAGAAATATAAAAAACGCAATAACTTTTGAGTCAGAAAAAATTAAAGATATATTAGCAGATTTGTCACAAAATTCGCAAAATTTATCTAGCCGTCAAAAAAGACAACTTGATTCATTGGTTGCTAGTAAAAAATTTGACAATTTATCTATTGATATTCAAAACATTCCATTTCAAAAAATTATGACTTATGCTGCACCAAATAAAAAAGATGGCGCTTTTAGCAATAAAAAAATAAAAGAAATTGCTCAAAAATCTTTAAAAGATTATATTTCACAACCAAAAACCCCATATTCTATTCATTTTGCTTTCAATATTGCAAGTGCCCAAAGAGATATTTCGCCACAAAGGTATTTGAATTATGAAAGTATGAGAATTTTATTTAACCTTTAATTTTTAATAAAAATCAAAGATTGGTTAATTTTTATTAATTATACTAGCAAATTATTTTATTTAGGTGCATTATATAAGAACCTATTTGTATTGAGAGGAAAATCATGAGAGTATCGCCA
>CALUWK010000036.1 GCA_944324475.1 Candidatus Gastranaerophilales bacterium | reverse complement strand
ATACCTTTTTTAGTTTTCTTCTTGATCAATAATTCATCAGAAGACAAACACTTTTCTATAATATATCTTATTTTTTCCAAATTGTAAACATAATTTTTTTTAAAATCAAACTTCGCCTCGTACAACGCCCATTGTACGTAATTTTCAAGAGACTTAGGTTCAAATTCATGTTGTTCATCTATTGATATCACTTTAATTCCATTAGGTGAAAACTTATTAAATTCCATTACAAAATCGTCCTTTAACGGCCCATAAGTTTGAAAATTTATAAGTTCACATTCAGACTCAATAAAAATAGGCAAAGCAGGCGAATAAGAAACCTTAGGCATTTTATTAAACCCTTCTGACAACACCAATTTTAAACCTAAACGTCTGAAAATCTTTAAAACCAAATTTTGCCAATCAAGATGAGAAATAAATTTTAGCTCATTTTTCTTAGTAACTTTTAATCTATGCTTGTATATTTTGTTGCTTTGCATTATTTATTTTTTTAATAAAATCCAGTTCTTTATTTTGTTCTGATGTAAAATCACACCTAAAAAGTAAATGTCTTTGAAGTTCATTAAAATAATCAATTTCATTAATTGTTTTGTCAAGTTGATCTTTTTTAACTTCCTTAACCAATCTTGAAAAAACTCTTTTATTTATAAATTCATCTTCAAAAAAATTTTTCATAAAATGAAAATAACATTTTTTAACAATTCTGTCAGAATTTTAAAATTACGTAACATTTTATGAAAAAAAGTGTCCTCTTTTTGAATTTAAAGTTATATTATCAAATGAATACAAAGCAGCGGGACGCTTAGAAACGGACTTTGTATACTCATTTGTTTCAACCAAAATGTTAGATGATAACATTTTCTTTCTAAAATTTCTTTTATCTAAAGTTTTTTTCAAAATTAATTCATAAGACTTTTGCAATTCTGTAAGTGTAAATTTTTTAGGTAAAAGTTGGAAAGCAATAGGACAAAGCTCCAATCTTTCACGAGTTCTTTTAAGAGAATATTCTATAATTTCTTTATGATCAAATGCTAAAGGAGGTAATTTTTCAACATCATGCCATTGAATATCGGCAACGCCTTCAGTGTTTTTAATATCCAATTTAATATCCTCAGCCCTCAAAAGGGCAAAATAAGCACATGTGATTACACGAGCATTAGGATAACGCAAAGGATCACCAAATGTATACAACTGCTCCAAATAAATATTTTGAACAGTTGTTTTTTCTTTTAAAACCCTTAGCGCAGCATCGTCAATATTTTCAGATAACCTTATAAATCCCCCAGGAATAGCCCACTTACCTCTAAAAGGCTCATTCTCACGCTTAACAAGCAAAACCTTAAGTTTATCATTATGTATTGTCAAAATTACAACGTCAACTGTAACTTCATGCGTTTTTGTTTCAGCAAATGTCCTCATAAGTCTATGATACAACAAACGCAGATTAAAGGCAATAAATACACTTATTTTTTTAAACCGAAACCTCAGTCTTTTTAGATTCCAAATAACTCAATAAACACACTGCAAGTTGATCAGGACAACTTGTTGGTCTTGCTCCACATGTTATTCCTTTTAATTTTGCCACAACATCATTTATGTTCATACCAATCACAAGATTTCTTATTCCCTTATGATTACCATCACACCCACCAATAAAATCAACGTTCTTTAAAATATCATTTTCAATTTCAACATGAATTCTTTTACAACAAGTGCCAACAGTTGAATAGTTAATTTGTTCTGTCATTTTTTAAATCCTCTTTTCTAATATGATATAATTTTTTTATGTTTTATGTCAAACAAATAGAAGGAAAAAATGTATATTGTTCGGATTTTCTTGATAATCTTGAACATTTCTTTACATCAAGAGATTTAATTGTAAATCAAAATCTAAATTTAATAGGTAAGTATCTAAATATTGAACCTGAAAATATAATCTGTCCAAATCAAACACACAAAGACAACGTTGAAATTGCAAACAAATACAGAAAAAATTACGAAAATACGGATGCATTAATTTTAAAAGACAATGATATTGCAATATATCTGAATTTTGCGGATTGTACGCCCATAATTTTATACGATTTCAAACAAAATATAGGAGCAATAGCCCATGCAGGCTGGAGAGGAACTGCTCAAAAAATAGCTGTAAAAACCGTTTTAAAAATGCAAAATCTATACAATTCAAAACCTGAAAATATAATTGCTGTAATTGGTCCTTGTATTTCATTTAAACATTTTGAAACATCAAATGAAATAGTATTTGAACTTTCAAAAACAATTTCAAACACAAAAGGACTATTTAAAAACAATCATGCAGATTTAAAAAAAATAAATGAAAGGCAATTAAAAGAAGTAGGAGTTAAAAAAATTGATATTTGTCCTTATTGCACAATAGAAGACAATGACAAATTTTTTTCCTACAGAAAAGAAAATGCAACAAAACTAAGACATAGTGCTGTTATAAAACTAAAAAATTAAATATTCTCACGAGTTAACTTAATTAACTCAACAAATCGTTTAGAAAGCTCAACCTGTGAAATTTTCATTTCACGAGCTATCTCCATTTGATTGTATCTTTTAATATACCTAAGCGAAAAAATTTCATAATAACGTTTTTTTGGAAATTTATCGCTTATCATCTTAACTATATGAATCAGTTTATCAATTGTATGTTCTGACACTCTTTTTTGCGGACAAAATTCCAAAGGATCAATTAACATTTCAACCGAATCATATTTTTCACTTCTTTGAATTTCTTCTTTTAAATTGACTATATCTCGATTAATCTTATGATGCTCAAATTCCTGTTCAAGTTCTTCTTTTTCTTCCAGGGGAGTCTTTTTTACACTTACAATGTCATCCTTAAACTTTACATTTTGCTCAATTTGTCTATAAAGCTGAGTTTCATCAAATTTTTTCTTCTCTTTTATTATTTGTTCCATACAAGAATCACAAATCATAGCCAAATGTCTTCTTAATCTGGACATATCACGAATAGCATCAATCAAAAGATAAGATTTCTTGTAAATTGCATCACAAAACAAATCTATCAATTCCTCATATCCTTTAAATTTAGGACTCTCTCTGATGACGGATTCAATCAATGCTCTATGTTCTTTATTAATGTTTAACTTTTTCATCTTTAAAACCAACTATAATAAAATACTAGTATAAATAATTATATTTTTAAACTTTCTTAATAATTTTGTAACAATTATAAACGGGCTTTTCGGATAAATGGTTGATTTTGTTATTTTTTTTGGACTTAGTTTATTTTAGATATATAATATAATTTATAAGCATTGTTGTCTTAACTCGACTTGGAATAAATGAAAAAATTTTATATAAAATTTCTAACAACACTTATATTCTTATCTTTGTTACTGGGGCAAAGTGCCTATTGTGCTTCAGGAGTTGATATAAAAGAATTTAAAAGATTAAAAAATGTTAAATCACTATTTAAGAAAAAAGAGAAAAATAATACTCCAAAAGAACTGAAATTACAAGAAATTCCTCTCGACAAGTCAACATTTTCATCATTTGAAGATATAGATGATGATATGTATTCTAATTCAATACAACAAGATAACAATGAAAAACAAGTCAGCGACAAACAAAAAAAGAAAAAAACTTTTTTTAATTTCAAACGCAAAAATAAAAAAGAACAAACAAAACAAAATGAAATAATAGAAGAAGAAACAAACGAACAAAATTCTGATTTTACAAACGAAGTTGAACAAGGAACGTACATAAACGACACCGATTTGGTTTATATAAAAGAAGTTGAAATATATGGAAATAACCTTCTTGATGCAAGCTACATAAAAGACCAAATAAAATCCAAAGAAGGCTACCAATACATCCGCTCGGAAGTTTCAAATGACTTAAAAGCGCTCTATGGAACAGGGTTTTTTACTCAAAACATCAGAGCACTACCTATTAAAATAGATGATAACAATGTGAAGTTAAGAATTATTTTAGAAGAAAATCCACCGGTTGCAGGTTTTAACGTAACAGGCAACAAAAGTATTGCTACGTCCGAGATAATGAACATTTTAAACGAATACAAAGGACTACCACAAAACATATTAAGTTTAAACAACGCAATAAACCAAATACAAGAATTATACTCATCAAGAGGCTACATCCTCGCAAGAGTTGCAAAAGTATCCGATGATCCCGACGGATATATCAATATGGAAATTAACGAAGGAATCATAGGCGATATTATTGTTGAAGGAAATAGTAAGACCAAAGATTTCATTGTAAAAAGAAATATATTTCTTCAACCTGGATCCGTATATAATGAAAACACCATGAGATCTGATATTTTAAGATTAATGGGAACTCAAGCCTTTAAAGACGTACAAAGAGAATTAAAACAAGATGAAAGAACAGGTCTTTATGATGTATATATCGCCCTTGAAGAACAAAGAACGGGTAGAATATCTCTTGGGGTTGGTATAGATTCTGCTTCGGGATTTTTTGGTTCTGTAGGATTTGGAGAAAATAACTTTAGAGGACTTGGACAAAAACTTAATATAAATCTACTTGCAGGTACCGGAATTTTGATGAATGACAGTTCAGTTGTAAACAAAGCCAACCTACAAGGTGAAATAAGCTTTTTAGAACCTATGTTTAAACGCGAGAATCAATCACTCGCAATTAGAGGTTTTGCAAGATATTACGGAAGTTACCAAGTTCCATTAGCAATAGAAAAAAGATTTGGTGCGGAAGCTACTATTTCAAGAAAATTTATAACATACAAAAATTTATCTGGCTCACTGGGATTTGGAGTTGAAAGCGTCAATCTTTCAGAAGGAGATGAAGGTGCAATAAGAGCTAAGTATCTTGCCCATGGAATTCCGTGGGCTGTGCGCGATATGGAACTTGATGGCGGATTTTTCATAAAAATAACACCTGCTTTAACTTATGATACAAGAGATAGTGCAGTCAATGCCAGAAAAGGGGTTTTGGCAAGAGCAATGTTTGAAGAAAACCTCGGAATTTCAGGTGAAACTTTCGGAAAATTACATGGTATGATAAGAAAATTCACACCTCTGGGCAAAAAATCTTCAATCGTCTTAACTGCTAAAGCAGGTGGAAAAATTCATGGTGATATGCCTGAATTTGCAGGTTTTGCGCTCGGCGGACCATACACAATTAGAGGTTTCAATATATCAGAAGTAGGTGTCGGGGATGGTTATATGATGGGAAGTGCTGAAGTTAGGGTACCAATTCCTTTTATAGACAGGCTTACATCAAATTCATTCTTAAACAACCTAAGACTTGCAGCCTTTGTTGATGCAGGTACACTATTTAATAAATCAATCGGCTCTGAAATATATGACAAACCAGGATACGCTATCACAGCAGGTGTAGGCTTAAGAGTATTTATACCAGGATTAGGACCAATTAACCTTGATTACGGTATTCCTCTTACAAATACGTGCGGTGTAGACAGAGGTTCAGGCTTCTTTACTTTTGGTATGGGCGAAATGTACTAGAAAATCCAAATTACATTAAACTATATCAAAATTAAGTACTATTTTTTATCTACAACTTTAATTAAATGCCAACCAAATTGAGTCTGAACAGGATTTGTTATAGTACCTTCTTGAGCTTCGAATGCAGCAGTTTCAAATTCTTTTACCATCATACCCTTAGCAAAATAACCTAAGTCACCGCCATTTGCCTTAGACGGACATTTTGAATATTTTTTTGCGGCATCTTCAAATGTAATCTCTCTATTTTCAATTTGTTTTTTTATTTCTAATGCTTCTTTTTGAGTTCCAACTAAAATATGTTCTGCTCTAACTTCGGTAAAATTATTATTCATTTGTGCTCCTATCTTATCTGTAAACATAAAAACAATTCCAAAAAATAAAACAGAAATTATAAAAAATTTTTTCATTTTTTTCTCCCTTGATGCAATTCTAACATAAAATATGATATAATGTAATTAGCCTTGTACGGGTTTACAATTTTGTTCCTACATTTAATTTAATAGGGAGAGAATTGCTCAGAAGGCTATGCTAGGTGTTTGAAGTAAACCGCTTGGTATTCCAAGAATAAACGGAAATGGATGCACCCTGGCGCTCACCCACCTGCTAGACTAGGCAGGAAACAAAATTGCTCGTATAAGTGCTAAAAACCGGTCAAATGACCGGTTTTATTTTTATTTAATACAAGGCAAATATTATAAAATATCTGTGAATTTTAACCTTGCAATTTTTCTTTTGCTATACAAAGCTCCTCCAATTTTTTACAATATGAAATACGTACACTACGAATTTGTCTCGAAATATTTTCAATGTTGACTCTAGTTGTATACAATATTTCCATTCTTCTGCTTTCAATTTCTATAAATTTATCTCTATAAGAATAATCATCTTGAATAGTAAGCATACCACGATTTTCCAAATCAATAACTTCCCATCTTAAAGATTGTTTTTTTGTTCTAAAAGTGCCAATGCAGACTCTGAATTACGAATTACAGAACTTAATTGTTCAGAAAGTAAATTAAGTTGATTAAGATAATATTTATTACACCGCTCTACTTCGGCCTTAATTTCTTCCACAGAACGATAACCACTACCTGATACACGATTAAAACTATCTTTTCCCAATTCATTTCTCGAACCAAGAAAATGCATGCTTGTTGGATAATTTTTAATATTTTTTTTTACCTAAAGGAGCAACATTGCAATTAACTGCTAAAATGCTCATAAAATATCTTTCCTTTACTATAACATTTTTTTCAATAAACTTAATATTCTTTTTTGCATCAATAAGTTTTTACGAATTTCTTGTTCCATAAATTGCCAATTATCATCAAGTTCTTGTAATTTTGAATCTAAAACTCCAGATATTTCTGCTTTTTTCGAATCAGAATCAGCCACACCCATTGATTCATCAGCTACACGCTTTGTTTGTCTAACATTATAAACTGCAAAATCTAACTGTGAACTAAAACAAGACTCCAACATTGAAATTGCTCTTTCAGTTTCAGCTATTTTGTCCAGAATTTCTTCTTTGCTACAATTTGCATAATCACTTGAAGAACCTGATGCAGCATACTTTCTTATATCTTCAATTCCAATTTCTTTTACTCGAAAATCATCTTCTGGAACTCTATTATTTCTATTTGGTTTTTTTGAAGCCATAAAAGCAACATTTGAATTAATTGGTAAAATATTCATAACTTTCCTTTCTTTTATATCAACTTTGTAAACCTACAAAACACAGAATAAAAAAAATTTGCAAAAAAACATAAAACTATAAAGTTTTGTAAACACTATTTTTTATCCAATAATCAACCAATGCTATAAATAAAACATATAACAAAAAAACCTGTGAATTATCACAGGTTTCATACTTTATTTATACAAATTATTCAAATTTAATCTGCGCCATTTCATCAAGTGAAGCAAAAACCTCGCTTGCACCACAATCAACAAATTGAACTTGAGCAGTAACACCTGAAGATAAATCTGACAATAAATATAATCCTGCTTTTCCAACTTCTTCTACAGTCGGTGTACGCTTCAAAGGTGCTTTAAGAGCATTTGCCTTCAACATTCTATCAAATCCACCAATTCCTTTCGCTGCCATTGTTTTAATTGGTCCAGCCGATAAACAATTACATCTGATATTATATTTTCCAAGGTCAGAAGCTATAAATCTCATAGAACTTTCAAGAGCAGCTTTTGCAACACCCATGATATTATAATTTGCAACAACTTTTGTAGCTCCAAGATAAGTTAAAGCAAGAATTGAACCACCACCCGAAGCTTCCATTTGAGGTTTTGCATATTTTGCAATAGTAACAAGAGAATATGCACTAACATGCATTGCTAAGTCCCAACCTTCACGAGAAACCGTGTAAAAATCCCCAACCAAATCATCTTTATTTGCAAAAGCAACAGCATGGACTACAAAATCAAGCTTATCATATATTTTTGAATATTCTTCAAATACTTTTTTAACATCTTCATCTTTTGTAACATCACATTCTAAACACATTTTAGCATTCATTGATTCTGCTATCGGACGAACTCTTTTTTCCATAGCTTCATTAGCGTATGTAAAAGCAATTTCAGCTCCTTGAGCATGTAATTGTTCAGCTATAGCGTTAGCTATTCCAAATTTATTTGAAACACCAAAAATAATACCCTTTTTGCCGTCCATTAAACCCATATTAAAACCTCCTTTAAACTTCTTATGGGATGATTATAATATAAAAAGGTTTTTTATACAAAAATGTAATAAAAAGGCGGGGAATTAACCCGCCTTTTTATCTTATCTTATGATTCTTTCTTTGCTGGTATTCGCATTGAATAGAATGATCTTACAACAAATATCAATGCCATTATTAAAAATACAACTCCTGCAATTTTAGAATATGCTCTAAAATCGGCACTTATAGCTATTTCCATAGCCAAAAGCCCAAATAAAGTTGTGAATTTAATAATCGGATTCATTGCAACAGAAGAAGTATCTTTAAAAGGATCTCCTACTGTGTCACCTACAACGGTAGCATCATGCAAAGATGTTCCTTTTTCATTTAAATCAACTTCAACAATTTTTTTAGCATTATCCCAACATCCACCAGCATTTGCCATAAAAACTGCTTGAAATAAACCAAATACTGCTATTGCAATCAAATAGCTTATGAAAAATGATACGGGTGCATTGTTACATTGAGCCGGTGCGGATAAAAACGCCAATGCTAATGCAAAAGAAAACAATGCGACAAATATATTAAACATGCCTTTTTGAGCGTATTGAGTACAAATTTTTACAACTTCTTTAGAGTTTTCAAGATTTGCCTTTTTATCGTCTGTCTCTCCTAATTTAATATGTTTTTTTATGTACTCGACAGCCCTATAAGCACCCGTTGTAACAGCTTGCATAGAAGCCCCAGAAAACCAATAAATAACTGCTCCGCCTGCAATAAATCCAAGTAAAGTATAAGGATTTAAAAGATTTAAAATACTTTCAGGGGTTATACCCAAAGTATTTTTAATTACAAGAATTAAAGAAAATATCATGGTAGTTGCACCAACAACGGCTGTACCTATTAAAACAGGCTTAGAAGTTGCTTTAAAAGTATTTCCTGCTCCATCATTTTCTTCAAGATATTTTTTTGCATTTTCAAAATCAGGTTTAAATCCGTATGCTTTTTCAATTTGTATTGAAATATCGGGTTGTTGTTCTATTAATGATAATTCATAAACTGATTGAGCATTGTCTGTAACAGGACCATAACTGTCAACTGCAATAGTAACAGGACCCATGCCCAAAAAACCAAATGCAACAAGACCAAAAGCAAAAACTGAAGGATATATCATAACATTTGTTATATACAGACTTGCAAAATATGCTAATCCCATCAGAAGAACAATAACCGCACCGATCCAAAAACCAGAAAAATTACCCGAAACTATACCCGATAAAATTGTTAAAGATGCTCCGCCTTCACGAGATGCAACCACAACTTCTTTTGTATGTTTTGCCTTTGGACTTGTAAATATTTTTGTCATTTCTGGAATTAAGGCAGCTCCTAATGTTCCGCATGAAATAATTAAAGACAAAACAAACCACAAGTTATCAGGCATAGAACCTAACAACCACTTGCTTACACCAAAAGTCATAATAATTGATAAAATTGAAGTTAACCAAACAAGATTAGTTAAAGGAACTTCAAAATCGAATCTTAGATTTTTCTTTTCACAATATTTAGCGTAAATTGAGGTTTTAACATTATTAATCCAATATGAAACAACTGATGTAATAATCATCAAAAATCTCATGGTAAAAATCCAAGCTAAAAGTTGAATTTGATATTGAGGGAAAACGCCTAATAGGATAAAACTTACAAGCGCAACACCTGTTACGCCGTATGTCTCAAAACCATCAGCCGAAGGCCCGATAGAATCTCCCGCATTATCTCCGGTGCAATCTGCAATAACTCCAGGGTTTCTCGGATCATCTTCTTTAATTCCAAATTGTATTTTCATCAAATCTGAACCAATATCAGCGATTTTTGTAAATATTCCGCCTGCAACACGAAGCGCCGAAGCTCCAAGCGATTCACCTATTGCAAAACCTATAAAACAAGCTCCTGCAAGATGCCCTGGTACAAAAAGCAAAATCACAAGCATCAAAATAAGTTCAACAGATACTAATAAAACTCCTATGCTCATGCCTGCTCTTAAGGGTATATTGAGGCAATTTAGAGGTTTAGAACGAAGTGCTTGAAAAGACGTTCTTGCATTTGCCAATGTATTCATTCTTATTCCAAACCAAGCAACAAGATAAGAACCCAAAATACCTATAATTGACCAAACAAGAATTAACCCCACGCCTGATATACCCATTTTCTCCAAAACGCCAAAATAATAAGCAATACAAAGCGCAATTAATACTTCAAGTATAATTAAAAATTTTCCCTGTTGAATAAGATATGTTTTACAAGTTTCAAAAATAGTGTTTCCAACTTGCTCCATTGCCGGATGAACTTTAATTTTTTTAATTCTTAAAAATTCAATTAAACCAAAAATACTTCCTATAACAGCCACGGCAATCCCCGCAAGAAGCAAATTAAAACTGGTCATATCTCCCTTTATATCAGGAACAACAAGACCGGCTTCACTTGCAAAACTTGGTATTGCAACTGTTAAAAAAGCAAATAACAATGCCGTAATTTTTTTCATTTACTAATTCCTTTACCTTAAAACTATTCCTTCCCCCTGATTATACTTATAAATAAAAAAAATAACTCCACCAAATGAGCCGTTTTGATATTAAAAATTTTATTTTTATTTTATTATATAAAAGTCAGGAGGTAAAAATGAAACATGGTTTTGTTGTTGATGAAAATAAATGCATAAAATGTGGCCTTTGTGCTAAAGATTGTACAACAGGCGCAATTATGCAAGAAGAAAATCAAATACCTGATATGAAAAATCCTCTAAAATGCATTGAATGTCAACATTGTTTTTCAGTTTGTCCCGTTGGTGCTATTTCAATTATGGGCAAAAATCCTGAAAATTCCAGTGAAATTAAAAAAATCAATCCTGATGATATTTTAAATTTAATTCAATCAAGAAGAAGTGTACGCATATATAAAAAAGAAAATGTTCAAAAAGAAATAATTGAAAAATTAAAAAACATGTTAAATTACACTCCAACAGGCTGTAATAATCATAAATTACATTTTTCTTTCATTGAAAATATAGATGTAATGGATGATTTTCGCTCAAAAGTAAATAAAAAAATTATTTCTTTAATTGATAAAAAACCATTACAATTTCTTATAAAAACCATAAACAAATTTTCTAAATACAAAGATGCATTCCTAAAAGGAGAAGATATTTTATTCCGTGGAGCACCTCATATGGTTGTGGTGTCTGCACCAATTAGTGCTCCTTGCCCTAAAGAAGATGGCATAATTGCCTTAAGTTACTTTGAACTATACGCAAATAGCCTTGGACTGGGAACTTTATGGTGTGGATTTGTGGAAGCGATTTTAAAAATCATGCCTGAATTTTGTGATTATTTAAGAATTCCTGAAGGTTACGCTCCGATTTATGTTATGCTTTTTGGTTACAGCGATATTCAATATAAAAGAACAACTCAACCCAAAGAATACTCTTTTACAGTAATTGAAAAACAAGAAAATAAAACTGATTTTATTTCAAAAATTAAAAGAATAATTTGGAATTTTGCAAGGTAGAATCAAATAAACCAATTTGTTCAAGATATTGCGAAATTGGAATACCGCTTTTTTCATCATATCCTATAGCATTCCAAAATTCATAACACCTGATTAAACTTGTACTATCTCTATTTTGTAAGTAATCAAAATTTAATTTTAATCCTTTATTTTGCATTGCTTTTAAAAATTTTGAAATAATCGTTAATGTTTGCTCATAAGCCTCATGCTTTAAAAATTCATCAATCTTAGGATCCATATAAAATAAACTTAAATATTCATGATTTGTTATCATATTTAATAATTCAAGATAACTACACTTTGGACCAGAACAACTAAAATCAATCATATTAATATCACTGTCCGTTAAAAGCAAATTATTCGAATTAAAAGGATCAAAACTATAACCAGCCTCTTGCGCTTTATTAAATGTTTCAAGCATTTTCTCATAGGCAGTTATATCCATTTTTGAAGCTTTATCAAGCAAGGTCTTAAAACTCATTTTTCTTGAATAATCTTCATATGGAATTTCATTTTCAAATGCAAAATCAGCCTTAAAAGCGCTATGATGAGGGACACCGTACGATTTTCCCTCTTGCTTTCTGAGCACTTCTATAAATTGACTTGTTCCCATAGGACCACCGTTTACTTTTATGCGACCCACCATTTGACCTATGTTAAAATCTTCACATTTATCTAAGTCAGTATATTCTGCTTTTGTTATAGTTTCAGGATAAAAATGTCTTTTATTAACTCTCAAAACATATTCATCATTATCAGGAATTGAATATACTACATTATTTGCACCATGCCCAATTTTATTTTCAGAATTTAAAAAAATTTCTCTTAAATTTTCTGCACTAAAAATATTGCTAGTAGTTTTTTCAAATGTATCTTCCCTTAAGCTTGGTAAACCTCTAAAATTCAAACTATTATTGCTATTTATTTTTTTTATAAATGATATCGGTTGAAATAAAATTTGCATAAATAATTCTCCTTTTATTTCTATCTAACATTTATAAAAATCTAATATTGACTTTTAAACAGCTAATATGAAGTTTATGTTACAAATTGATAATTTTAAACCCGAAAATGTTATAATTTTCTTATAAGAAAGAGGATAGATTTAATTATGAAATACGATTTTGGATTAAGTATAGAAGAATTAGAAAAAAGAACTTCAAAAGATTATCTTTTAACAAAAAGAATGCTAGATGTTGATGCTCCTGAATTTATATCGCTTGCAGATGGGGATAAAACAGCCCTATCTTATCTTGTTAAAGTAGCAAGAATAATTGAAAAAATAAACATGCAGCTCGACTCATCTCATAATTTACCTTTTAAAAAATTTCTTGAAGAAGAAATTAAAAAATCTAAAAAAACAGGAGACAAGCGCGCTGAACTTACAAAAATATTATTTGATGCACAAAAAGGAATTTTTGCACTTGATTGTGAATCAAACCTTGTAAAATTAGCTGCAAACCTTGAAAAAAGAGCAGGCAGAGGTTTCTATCCAGATGATTTAGAAAAAGAAGAATTTCATAAAATTCTAATTAATATGATAAAAGAAGGCAAAATCTCAGTTGTAAAAAATATTTTAAACCAAAGAAGCGTAGTTGAAAGAAATAAACACAATAAAAATAAACATATTGCGATTGACTATATCGACAAATTCGCAAATGATTTCAAAAAAATTGCAGAACTTTTGCTAAGAGCAAGTTGTGTTTCAACAAATATTGAATTTAACGAATACTTAAGACTTCAATCACAAGCTTTCTTAGTAGCCGACCCTATGCTAGACGCTTATGCAGACAAAAAATGGGCAAATTTACAAGACACTCCTCTTGAATTTACGGTTACTCGCGAAAATTATTCTGACGAAATGACTGAGACAGTTCTTGAAAATGAAGAATTATCTAAACTTTTAAAAGAAAATAATATTGATGTCATTTCAAAAGACTATCTAGGTTGCAGAGTTGGAATTGTAAATAAAGAAGGAACAGACTATATTTTAAAAGTTAAAAATTATCTTCCTTTAATGGCAAAAAATATGCCGTACTCAGAAGAATACGAACAAATTATTTCAGATAAAAATGAAATTCCACAAACTATGGTAGATGTCGATTTAATTGAGGTAGCAGGAGACGTAGGAGCCTTTCGGGCAGGAATAACATTAGCCGAAAACCTTCCAAATAATGATAAATTATCCTTAACTATAGGTGGAGGAAGGAGAAATGTTTACCACAGACAAATTCGTTTTATTACTGATGAAGATGCTAAAAAGAAGCTTCAAGAACGTCTTGATAATATTTTAGATAAAGAATTTCATAAATATTATGATAATACTATGGATCATGCTTTCACAATAGGTCATGAAAACGGTCATTCTCTGGGACCTAAAACAGGTTGCGAAGCTTTAGGAAAATATAAATCCATAATTGAAGAAAATAAAGCGGACATGGTATCTCTATCAATGTTAGATGTACTAACCGAAGCAGGATTATATACAGAAGACGAAAGAAAAAAAATAATAGTCACTTATGTTACTGATAATATGTTAAAGTCTAAACCTAATATAACTCAGGCTCACAGAGTTCGTTCGGTCATGCAAAATTACTATTTTATTCAAAACAATGCTATGAAAATTTCAGAAGATGGTTTTCTTTCCATAAATATAGATATGATGGTCTATATTGCTCGTCAAATGTTAGCAGAGATTATTAAAATTCAAATGTCCGGAGATTTTTCAAGCGGTGAAAAATATGTTCTTGAAAATTTTGTCTGGACACCTGAAATGGAGATAATAAGTCAAAAATTAAAAAAAATTTCAAAACGCTTAAATGGAAAAACATCTCAACCTTTAGCAGATAAACTATATGAAAAAAAGATATAACCAAAACACAAAAACGAAAATGCCTGAAATTATCGGGCATTTTTAATCATCAATCAAACTAAAATCTTGTGGCAAATTTTCTTCTATTTTTTTTACAAATTCAAACGGACGAATTCCAAGCGCTTCTGATAATTTAAAAACCGTTGTCAGTTGAGGGTCCTTCAAACCTCTTTCAATATTACTCAAAAGTGAACTTGAAATTTCATATTCAGCACTTAGTAAATAATTGCTTTTATGCTTTTTTAATTTTTTAAAAACAATTCCAGCGGCTTTTTGAATTAAAACTTTATTATAACAATTTTTGTTAACTCGTTTTTTCATTATATTAAATTTCTTGCTTTTTTTAAATAATAAGTGTAATATGTTACTATCTCGTTCACGAACGTGATAGAAATATATTCTAAAATCTACGAATGTACTAAACACAGAAAATAATATGGAAAATAATAAAGAAAAGTATGAGGCTTTTAGCCTAATCGAGTTGATGATTAGTTTAATCACAATAAGTTGTATTACAGGAGCTTTTGCTCCTGTGATTACTAAAAAAATGAAAACTAATAGCACAGTTGTATCATCGTCAATGGTAAAACC
>CALUWK010000035.1 GCA_944324475.1 Candidatus Gastranaerophilales bacterium | reverse complement strand
TATAAATAAATCACACTCCATCCAAAACATAAAAATTTCATATTATTTTTGTGTTTTAATCGAGGACAAAGACTTAAATTTTGTCCTCTTTTTTTAAAAATTAAAATAAAGCGGATAAATATATCCGCTTTTGACCTAAAAAATTATTTAATTATTTTTAAAATTTCTTTAGCCGTTTTTACTATTTCTTTATAATTTTTACTTTTATATAATTCTCGTCCTACACCGACTGCAACTGCGCCTGCAGTTATATAATTGTTGATTTCATCTAGTTTAACAAAACCACATGGCAGTAAATTTAAAAATGGCATAGGTTTAACCATATCTTGTATATATCCTACTGCGCCCATTTCAGATACAGGATATATTTTAATTAATGACATTCTTGCGCGCCATGCGCTATATGCTTCATTTGGAGTGGTTACAGAGGGTATTAAAAATGCTTTATAGCAAGACGCGAATCTAACCAGATTTGTTTGAAAAATTGGGCTTGAAATTATATCGGCTCCCGCTTCAAGAGCTTTATGAGCTTGTGTTGTGGTTATTATACCACCTTGTGAAATTATAACATTATTATTTTTTGAGATTTTTTTCGTTACCTCAAGCGGCGAATTAATTTCGATAATTTTAATTCCGCCTTCGATATAGGCTCGCGCTATCTCATAAGATAGCGTAGCATCATCTTCTCTTATTATTCCGTATATTTTTTCTTTTTTTATTATTTCTAGAATATTCATGATGCCATTTTTGCTTCTTTGTTGATTATGACTTTTTGTTCGGTATTTTTTAATCTTAAAATTGAAATTGCTCTTTTTATTTCTTCATCTGCAACTAACCAACAAATCTTCTTTTTGAAATTTTTTATAAAACAATATGTTGAACAAAGAATTGCATATTTTGTGGCATCTATTAAGTTAAGTGAACTGATGTCAATAACATATTTGTCTTGCATTGTTTTGTATGGCAATTTTAATGAGGCTGATTCCAAAACAATAATAAAATCGTTTTTGGAAAGTTGAATTTCTTTAATAATATCCATAATTATTCTTTTTTTACTACGTTTTAATTGTCGACATTATAAGTAATTATTTTATTTAAAGAATAAAAAACTGGTACATTTGATGTATAATTTTTTTATTGGAGGTTGATTTTTGTGAAAAATACTAATTTGATTGACATTGTAAAAAATATAAAACTTGTTGCATTTGATGTTGATGGAGTTATGACAGATGGTTCATTAACTTTTTTGGAAGATGGCAGAGAAATTAAAACTTATAATGCAAAGGATGGTCTTGGAGTTGTTATGCTTTCTCGTGCCGGTTTAATAACTTCAATTATTACGGCAAGGAATAATAATGCTGTTAAATTAAGAGCCGAGATGATTAATATAACAGAATTGTATATGGGTCAAAAAAATAAGCTTTTAGCAATTAGCGACTTGGTTCAAAAGTATAGTATTAAGGAAAGTGAAATTGCATACATGGGTGATGATTTACCTGATATTTGCGTGTTGGAAAGAGTTGGTTTAAGTTGTTGCCCTGCTGATGCTGTAAAATCCGTAAAAGAAAAATGTAATTTTGTTTCATCTTTAAATGGTGGAAAGGGTGCTGTAAGGGAACTTTGTGATTATATTTTAGATATTAAAGGTATAACTTATGATATGATTTCAAAACCTTCTAATCAATAATTTTTATATCTGTTAAAAAGGGGGCTTTTGCCCCCTAAAATTATTTAATATTTGAGTAAGTCCAAGCATCTTGATTAGGAGCTTCAAAGGGTTTAGATTCACCTCTATTTTCTTCTCCTGCTTGAGCACCGCCATGAGCTATCGGTTTATAGATTCTGTTAAAATATTCAATAACCATTCTGTCAGAATTGAAATATCCTTCTGCAGTTCTCATTGCCTGACGCATCAAGCGTGCCCACTCTTGTTTATTTTCGTAATATGTTGGTATAATTTCATTTTCAAGAGTGTTCATCATGCATCGGTGATCTTTCCAGTGTCTTTCTTCCCAAGGAATATCATCATCAAGCCCCGGATATTCTATTGTATAACCGTTGATTCCTGGGAATGTTCCTTCAACTGTCCAACCGTCATAGGTTGAGAAATGTAGTGCTCCATTCATATTTGCAGACATCCCTGATGTTCCTGACGCTTCAAGTGGTCGAGTTGGAGTGTTCAACCAAATATCAGAACCTTTCTTGAGTTTTGCAGATAAAGCAAGTTCATATCCAGGAAGGACTACAACATTTTTCATATTGTATGATTTTTTAAGAATATTATTAAATGTTTCCTTACCCATTACATCATCGGGATGGAATTTTCCTGCAAAAATAAGTTGAACTTTATTTTCGTTTAATAATTTTGCAATTCTGTCTTCATCCATTAAAATTAACCAAGCACGTTTATAATCCGCAAATCTTCTTGCCCAAGTAATTGTGAGCACATTTGGATCAAAACGTTTACCTTGAGTATCTGAAATATATTGGAACAGGTCTTTTTTCATTTCATACTTTGCATCAAGCAGTTCTTGTGGGGTTTTTGCTTTTGCAATTCTTTCATCTTGCCAATAGTGAAGATTAACAGCATTTGTAATAGCTTTAATTGGACATCTGTCTTTCACCCACTCCCACATTTTATTGGCAACAAGACCATGGAGTTGTGAAACGGCATTTGCTATTCTTGACATTCTGAGTGCTGCAACAGTTAAAGAGAAGTTTTCTCCACCCAACTCGACTGCTGTTTCTCTTGAGCAGCCTGAGAAGAATCCACCTTCCAGCAATGTATCCACCCAATGAACCTCATTGCCTGCAGGAACTGGAGTGTGAGTTGTGAATACTGTTTTTCTTCTGACTGCTTTAAGGTCTCCATTGTATTGTCTTAGTAATTCAAATGCTGCAGGAAGTGCATGTCCTTCGTTTAAATGGATAGCGTCAAAGTTATATCCTACCGCTTGAAGTATTCTGACTCCGCCTATGCCAAGTACTGTTTCTTGAGCTATGCGGATTTTTTCATCTCCATCATATAGTTTGTGTGATATTTTTCTTGCCCACTCAGAATTTCCTTCAACATCTGTTGTTAATAGATAAATCGGACATGTTCCAAATAATTCACCTTCAACTTTGTATGCTTTTACGATTACATCTTCGCCGAATACCTTGACGGTTGTTGAAATGTTTAAATCTGTTAAGAAATCATAATGTTTTCTTATATAAGCTACTTCTACATTGCCGTTTTCATTAATTCTTTGATCATAGTATCCAAATGACCACAGCATAGTCACGCCAACCATTGGCATTTGTAAATATCCTGCTGATTGCATGTGCGATCCTGCTAAAAACCCTAAGCCGCCAGAATATGTCGCTAAGGATTGATCTATTGCAATCTCCATTGAAAAATAAGCTACATTTGGTAAAGCCATAATTTAATCCTTTTAATACTAACTACGATTTGTTTAATAAAATATTAACACAAATATAATTATAACCAAAAATAATTCTAAAGTGTTAATTCATTTGCTTTACTATTATATTTAAAAAATAAATTTTTTTTAATGATTGTTTTTATATGATACAAAACTTAATAATTCAAGCCAATATTGGCTTGAATTATTAAGTTTTGTATAAATTATTTTTTATATCATTGATTCAAGAATACCCCCAAGAAGTTCATTTCTGTCTTCATTTTTTGAATTTATCTTGTCTTGTTTTAATATATATGTTAAATATTCTACGCTATCTTTTTTGGGTGCTGTTGAGCTTTTTTTCATTTTTAGTTTTTGACCAATATTCAATTTTCTTAAATTTGCTTTTTCTTGTCGTTTTTGTTTTGCTCTGTAATTTTTTGAATTTTTTAATGTCTTAAGTATTCCTTTAAGGTTTGACATTCCTGATGAGCTTGACATATTTTTAAATAATGTTTTTGAATTATTGTTCTTAAATTGTTTAAGAGAATTTCTTGCTGAAGTTTGAGCTTTTATTAAATTACCTTGCAATACTGATGGCGTTATTCCTTTTTCTTGGAGAATTTTATACATTATTCCTTCTATTAAAGTTTCGTTTGTTAGTTTTCCTAGGGCAGTTTTTCCGTCAAAGAAAATACCACTCTTTCCGTCTTTTCCTGCTAGTACTTCTTTTATTTCTTTAAAATATTTATCCATTTCTTCTTTTGATGCAATATTTTCACCGGATTGAGCTGCTCTGGAGTATATTTTACCGTTCGGCAGTTTTGCTCCCTCGAGTGCAAAGCTTACAATGTTATCAACGTCTGCATCTTCTATATATTTTGATAAATTTAAGAATCTTGTTGCAACTTCTGGAGTTTGCTCTATTGTATTTCCTGTATCAATTAGAGTAAATATTTTATTTTTAGCTGATTTATCACCTGATACGTATGATTTAAGAGCATTAATATCAATCATTATGTTACCAGGGTGTATATCTGCGTGTATAGTTTTGCCGTTTGGATCAACTTTGTTAAATTGTTCAACCAGAACATCCTGATATAATTCTAACATTGTTCTTGCTTCATCATTTGAAAGTTCTGCAAAAGCATCCATCCCTTTATGTGATTCAATAAATTGTGCAAGTTCTTGTTTGATTTTTTCATAATATTCCATTGATGTTTGGTAACTTTCAGAACCTATTCCTAACTGAAATCCTGAAATACTACTATTGTTAATACCTTTTTTTATTAGTTCTAGTTCTTTTTCTAATTCATTCCTTTTTTTAATATAATCTGAAACTTTCTGCAAGCATTCACCATTAGCTTTTTCCATAACGTACATTGTTCCGTCTTCGCTTACTTCTACTCCTTTTACAACTTGTGCAAGCGATGTTGATTTTGCAAGTTTTTTTGCTGCTTCCATTTCGTGAGTTAAATCTGCTTCTTTTATAACACCTTTTGCTATATCATTAAATGAACTTATTAACATGGCTTTTTCATTTTCAGGTATATTCGCATTTTGTATAATCGCTCTGCATTTTTCTGCGTCTTTAGCGATTTTTTCACCTTGTGGATTTATACCTTTTTTAAGTATTTTAATTACAAGTTCTTTTCCAGACGCGTCTTTAACTAAGTACGTTTCTGCTACTGTACCAACACCTAAAGGCGCGTTATTTACAAGAGTATATTTTCCTTTACCAAAGGCTTTTTCTATGGCAGCCGATACTTCCTCTGCAGAATATGTGCGTGGTCCATCCATTTTTAATTTATTAATTAATTCTTCTATCCCATTTGAATATTGAGATTGTTTGAAAAGGCTAGCTAAAATATTTGTAAAGTTCTGATTTGATTTGTTTTCTTGAATTTGAAGAATTTTTAAGAAGAAAATATTTTGAGATAATTCATCGTATACTTTGTCTGGGGCAAAATCGTAGTAATTTAAATTAAGAATATTTTTAGCTTCTGAATTATTTAATAATACTTCTGCAAGTTTTTCGTAAGTTGATTTTCCGTCACTATATGGGTTTAAAATTCCACTTTGGTTAATTTTATTAAATGCAATTTTTATATTTTTTTCATATTTTGAAAGATTTATTCCTTTTTTAGTTGCAATTGCTAAAATCAATGCAGCGGATAATCCATCTGCAATTGGAGAATTTTTCATGTTTTCAATATATGATTTAACAGATTTTTCAGACGAGTCTTCTTTTGATGCTATGAAGTATCTGTTTAGGGAATTTAAAATTACGTATAATGGTGCACCAACAAAGCCTCCGCCCGTTGAAATTAAGGCTGCAAGCATACCATTTATTGCGCCAGAAATTCCGTTTCTGGTATTTGCATTTGCTTTATCTTTTATTGCTGCTTGTTTCAAAATTTTGAACTGATCTTTGTCAGTGTCTTTGTCTTTTTTAACTTTATATTGGCTGGTTCCGATTCTATTTAAAGATAAGAGTATACTTTTTGATAGTGAACCCAAGAAGGCTGCGCTTGAGCCACAAAGCATTGTTATTCCAAAATTACTTTTAAATATGTTATTTCCTGTAATTTTGCTTTTATATGACTCTAATAAACTTAATTTTTTGCCTTTTGAAAAACTAAAAAGAACCGCAGCGCATGTTAGAGTGTCCGCAACTGTTTGTGCTATATTTTCTTGTTGTCTTCTATAATTTTTAATGTCTTTTAGTATAGTTTCTTCATTTTCGCCTTTATCAATTTTTTCTTGAATTTTTTTGCTTGATAAACCAATTCCAATTTTGCCTTTTATTGCGTCCGCTATTTTTTCAATCCATCCGTTTTGTTCTTTTGCTTTTTTAAATTTTGTATTTATTTCAACAGTACCTTTGTTTTCTTCAATTTGTGGTTTAGCTGTTTTATTTTCTGAAGTTTCTTGTTCTGTTGGTTTTGTACTTGTTTCAACAGTACCTTTGTTTTCTTCAATTTGTGGTTTAGCTATTTCATTTTCTGAAGTTTTTTGTTCTGTTGGTTTTGCACTTGTTTCAACAGTATCTTTGCTTTCTTCAATTTGTGGTTTAGCTATTTCATTTTCTGAAGTTTTTTGTTCTGTTGGTTTTGTACTTATTTCAACAGTATCTTTGCTTTCTTTAATTTGTGGTTTAGCTACTTCGTTATTTGAAGCTACCTTACTTTTTTGCATTTCAATAACGCGCTTTGTATAGTCAGATAGATTAACAATATTAGACATGGCAATCCTTTCGTTTGATACTTGTATAAAGTATCAAAAAATAAAAAAATTGCTAAAGCGTTATAAGTTCTTTAATAAAAATTAAGTCTTTTTTAAATAAAAATCTTGGAGAATTTTGTTCCTCGGAATGTTTCCTTAAAAGATATGAAGGGTGAAAAATCGGGATAAATTTTCTGATTTTTCCTGCGTATTCCTTTTCAAAAACTTGTCCTCTTGCTTTTGTAATTGTTGTTTTTTCTATTGCAAAACTTTCAAGAGCGGTTGAACCTACCAAAACTATAATCTTTGGATCAACGAGTTCAATTTGTTTTTTTAGATAATTTTGACAAGCCTTTTTTTCTTTGTTTGTTGGTTTTCTATTCTCGGGAGGGCGGCATTTAACTGTATTTGTTATATAATAGTCATTTTCATTATATTCAAGTTCTTTTAAATATTTTCTTAAAAGCAACCCAGCTCTTCCGATGAAAGGTAAACCCATCTTATCTTCGTTTTTTCCGGGAGCTTCTCCAATAAACATAATTTTAGCATTTTCATTACCATCTGAAAAAACGATTTTTGTTCTATTTTGACTTAAAGGGCATTTGAGACAATTTTGAGTTTCTTTTCTTAAAATATTTAATTGCTCTTTAATATTTTGCATGATTTATTTAAATCCGATTTATTAATGTTTTAGTCTTTTTTATACTCTATTTCAAAGCCAAATAGGCTTGAAACTGATTTGTCATCATGTATTCTTGAAATTGCTTCACCTAAAAGCGGAGCGACACTTACTTGTTTAATTTTTTCTGGAATTACAGTGTCTTTTAATGGAATTGTATTTGTTACTATAACTTCTTTAATGGGTGAGGCTTCCAATCTTTCTAATGCTGGTCCTGAAAATACAGGATGCACGGCACATACATAAACTTCTCGTGCACCTTTTTCTTTTAACATTCTCGCAGCTTCGCAAATTGTACCTGCGGTATCAATAATATCATCAAACATAACACAAATTTTGTCTCTGACATCCCCGATTATATTGCATGCTATTGCGCTATTATGTTTGTCTCTGCGTTTGTCGATTATTGCAAGAGGGGCTCCTACTTGTTTAGCTAAGGCTCTTGTTCTTTTTACTCCTCCCATATCAGGTGAAACACAAACAAGCTCAGATCCTTCGGTATTTATGTTTTTAACATAATTTACTATAACAGGTGTTGCATAAATGTGGTCGACTAATATATTAAAAAATCCTTGAATTTGACCGGTATGAAGATCCATTGCAAGAATTCTTGTTGCTCCGGCTTGAGTTAATAAATCTGCAACAAGTTTGGCTGTTATAGCTTCTCTTCCCGAGGCTTTTCTGTCTTGTCTTGCATATCCATAATAAGGAATTACTGCTGTTATTGATTTTGCACTAGCACGTTTAAAGGCATCTAATAAAATTAAAAGTTCTACAAGGTTTTCATTAACCGGATTGCAAATTGGTTGAACTATAAAAACATCATCACCTCTCACAGAATCTTGAATTTGCACATAAATTTCTCCGTCTGAAAAATTTTTAATTGTAATAGGCTCAAGACTGGTTCCTAAATATTCTGCAATTTCAGATGCAAGTGCGTTGTTTGAACGACCCGAAAAAAGTTTAATGTCATGAGTTGGAAGTATCTTTTCCATTTTCTCCATTTGAGTTTCCAGTTCGAGACCCATTTAATTTTTCTCCTTTTTTATTTTTTACCCAGTTTTTTATTTCCTTTTGGGGGCTACGTGTCATTACAAGAGAGGATTCTTCCACATCTTTGGTGACACAACTCATTGCTGCAATGAAAGCATTTTGTTTTATTTCTACAGGTGCAACGATAACAGAATTTGATCCTATTGAAACACCATCTGATAATGTAGAACCTTTTTTTTCTTTTGTTATGGAATTGTAGTTTGCAAAAATTGTTCCTGCGCCGATATTAACATTGGATCCAATTTGTGCATCCCCTACATAACTTAAATGACAAACATTAGTTTTTTTTGCTATTTTTGCATTTTTTAGTTCAACAAAATTTCCTATTTTAGACCCTTCTCCTATCTCGCAATTACCCCTTATGTGGGTCATTGGACCAATTTTACAAAACTTAGCAATTTTATTTTTTCCATTGATATATGTATTTGGATAAATTATTGAGTCTTGACCAATTTCTGTTTCCGGTGAAATATAAGTGGTTTTTGGGTCAACTATAGTAACTCCAGAATCCATAAGTTCTTCAAGCTTTCTTTGATTCATTAAATCTGTTGCGCAAGAGAGATTTTTTCTTGAATTTATACCATATATTTCGCGATTGTCCTTTATTTCATATCCGAGAACCTTAAGACCTTGTTTTCTTGACCATCTTACAATATCAGTTAAATAATATTCTCCTTGTGCATTGTTATTATTAAGTTCTGCAAATGCATGTCTTATTTTTGTCCATTTTGCACAATACACACCTGTATTTACCTCTTGAATTTCTTTTTGTGTTTCGGTTGCGTCTTTTTCTTCGATTATAGTTAAAATTTCATCTTTTGAGCTTCTTATAATTCTTCCATATCCAGTTGGATCATCGAATTTAGTTGTCATAACTGTTAAATCCGAGTCATTATCTTGATGAAAACGTATTAAATTTTTTAAAGTTTTCGTTGTAATTAAAGGTGTATCTCCGCAGGTTATTATAACGGTTCCTCTAAATTGGCTTAAAAGAGGTACAGCTTGTGCTACAGCATGACCTGTTCCAAGTTGATCTTTTTGGAATGTTGTTTTTACATATTTGTAATTGTCGTTAAGATAATCTTCAACATCATGGGATTGGTGTCCTATTACAACTATGCTTTCCGTTTCGTGTCCCAGTCTTTGTATCGCTTCTACAACCCAACCTAAAAGGGGTTTAGAAAATATTTCATGCAACACCTTTGGTACGGTTGAGTGCATTCTTTTTCCTTTGCCTGCCGCCAAAATGATTGCTTTAATTTCTTTTTCCATGGATTTTGCCTTTAATTTTGCAACAAGATAATTCTCTCATAAAAAGCGTTTTTGTTGAATAAAAAAAATAAATTTTTGACATAATTTTTAACAAAATGTTTATTTTAGTTTAATTCACCATTTATAATTTTATTAATTTCAGCTTGGTCTTGATCTCTTCGTGAATTAATTAAATTGATTGTTTTTTCTTTTTCGAGAGTTTTGATTGATTTTTCTTTAATATTGTTTAAATCAAATCCGTTGTTATTATATGCAAACCAAGCTATAGCGGCAATAATGATTAAAGCAATTATTTTTCCCATTTTTTCTCCTTTTTTTTTAAATTCCTTTTTTTTAAATTATATATAATATTTTAAAATGTTGTATAATATGAAATATGGAAATTTTAGAACAAATAAAAAACGAAATAATAGTATCTGTTCAAGCAATGCCCGATGAACCTTTATATGATGAAAAATGTATAATTGCGCTAGCTAAAAGTGTTGTTAATCTTGGTGGTGCAAAAGCTTTAAGACTTGCTGGTGAAAGAGATATAAGAAATATTAAAAAAGAACTTTCGGATGTTATTGTAATTGGTATTATTAAGCCAAAAGTAATTCCAAAAAATTATAAAGAGTTAGTTTATATTACCCCAACTATTGATGATTGTAAAAGAATAATTGATGCAGGTGCAGACATTGTAGCTTTTGATGGAACATTAAGAGCCAGACCAAATGGGGAAAAATTGCAAGATATTATTGATTTCATCAAATTTAAAGACAGGTTAGCTATGGCAGATATAGCAACATTTGAAGAAGCAAAAAACGCATATAATTTGGGATGTAATATAGTTTCAACTACTCTTAGCGGTTATACAAAACAAACAGAAAATTTACCTGATTGTCCAGATTTTGAACTTTTAAAAAGAATAAAAGAAAATATTGATGTTTTTACAATTTTGGAAGGAAAAATTTGGAGTAAAAGTGATGTTGAATTTGCATTTAAAAATGGTGCGGATGCGGTTGTTATTGGTTCTGCAATTACTCGTCCTCAGCTAATTTTTAAAAGATTTAAAGGAGTATAGTTTTTTATGAATTTTGCATTGGGTATAGATGTGGGCGGAACAAAAATTTCTTATGCTTTAATTGATAATAACGGTATTATTAAGGATAATGTTGTAAAGGTTTTAACTCCTAAAACTTCAAATGAAATTGAAAATATATTAAAAGATATAATTTTAAAATTTCAGGATTGTATTGAGTTTGTTGCAATAGCAACTGCAGGAACGGTTAATAATAGTAATGATAAAGTAATTGGTTCAACTGCAAATTTACCCGTAGGTTACAAGGAAATTAATTTTACCGAATTATCAGACAAAAAAGTTTTTGTTGAAAATGATGCTAATTGTGCTGCTTGGGCTGAATATAAAATAGGTGCTTCAGTAAACTGTAAAAATTCTATTATGCTTACACTGGGCACAGGAGTTGGTGGTGGTATTATAATTGATGGTAAACTTTTAAAAGGAAAATCTGGAGGTGCGGGTGAAATGCACTTTTCAATGTCGAGAAATAAAAAAAGACAATGTACTTGTGGTGCTTGGGATTGCTTTGAATCTTATGCAAGCGGAAATGGTTTAAAACTAACTGCAATAGATATTGTTGGATATGAAAATATTACAACCTATGATATTATTGAAGGTGCGAATAATGGAGATAAGAATTTTAAAAATGCGGTTGAAATATGGCAAAATGACATTGCATTAGGAATATTAGGGCTTGCAAATTTATTTGATCCGGATTGTTTTGTACTATCAGGTTCTATGGGAAAATTTGTTGATGTTGGGAAAATTGAAAAATTTGTTAATTCTTATGTTTTAACATCTCCAACAAAGATATATCATGCAAAAGCGGGGAACTATTCTGGCATGATAGGTGCCGTTTTATTAGGTAATGAGTTAATTTAATTTTTATAGGCTTTTAACATGGCAATATTTGTCCAAAAAAGAAGTTGAACTTGCGGTCTAAACCATATTGTATCAAATAACCCATGCCCCATTGTTGCTGAGATCATTAATATTACGCACAAAGCAAATATTTTTATTTCATTGTTGTTTTTAATATTTAAACAGTTTTTTAAACAAAATTTAATAGTTAAAATAATAAAGATACCAAAAGTAATAAGAGCAAAAATTCCGCTTTCAACGGCAATTTCAAGTGGAACGCAATATGAACCCAGTGCATCAAATCCTGTTTTCATATATAAACCGTATATTTCTCTAAAGTTTTGATTGCCTACTCCTATTCCTAAAAATGGATTATCAAGAAACATTTTATATACTGATTCATATACATTCAATCTGAATGATATTGAACTGTCATTTCTTAGGGCAAAAATTGATTCTATTCTTTTTATTAAGGCAGGGTTGGTAAAAATAAAGTATAAAAGTCCTGTTGAAATAATAATAATTGTGTTTTTATACCTTTTTTTAATATTTGAAAAGCCACCAAGGTTTTTTTCTATGTGATAAAACAATGCAAAAAATAGCACAGGAAAGAAAAATAAAAAACCAAGATATGCTCCTCTGCAGCCTGTGTCTATTATAGCTATTATGTTTACTAAAAAAAAGATAAGACTAATTATTGCAAATCTTCTTTTGGTTTTTTTAAGATTGTTTAATATCAAAAATATAAACGAAGAAAGTCCGCAAAGCAGGTATCCTGCTAGTAAATTAGGATTGTATGGTTTTAGAGTTCCATAAGCTCTTGATATAATTTCTTCAGGATTGATATTTGACATATCTTGCCAACCGGAAATTTCGATAACTCCTGATGAATTTTGAATAATGGCAATTATTGATTCAAAACTCATCAGACCACAAGTAAAAATTATTGTTGGTAATGCTTTATTTTTGTTATCATTAAAAAATATTCCGGCGCAATAAAAAAATAGAATGTAGATAACCGTTTTTATATAACCATGAAGACTTAATTTAAAAAGAGTAGAGCCAAAAAGACTCATTGTTACAATCAAAAAGTATATTAAAATTACTTTTTCATAATTTGTAAAATGATAATCTTTATTATTTTTAAATATTATTTTAAAAATAATTAACCCCGAAAATAAAAGCGCTAATATTCCCATTATATCAGATGAAAAAAATATTGCAGAAAACAATATCGAAAATAAAACCAAAAAGCTTAAATTATCGATATTGTCCATAAAAAAGCTATTATTAATAAAATTTTTTATATTATTGAACATCTTGATTTAATTTTGTATGTTTGTCTAGATCTTCATGAGCATTGCTTTCAGGCTCGGGACTTATTATTATATTTGATATAACACCGTTTAATTTATATTTTGAGCCTTCTAGTGTTATTGGAAGCCCTATTTTTACTTTATTTCCTCCTACGACTGCATCTCCGTCTTTTGTTATTTTTGCATTGTCAGTTACTTTAACTAAATAATCATATTGATAAGGTGTTGTATCATCATTGACTGTTATATATGGTTTTTTAGAATTTATAGTTGGAATCATTATTTTTCTTTTATCAAATTTAACTTCTTTAATTTTTAATTTTGTATAAGGCACATTTCTGATTGTAATAAATGTTTCATCATCTTTTTTAAATAAAGGTTCTTTGGAAGTAACATTTACTCCTCTTAAATATACTTCAAGTTCAATGTTTGTGGTTGCTTCAATTTGATTGGACGAGGTAGTTCTTTTACCACTAAAAGTTAAAAATCCTATTAAAGCAATAACAAGAATTATTCCTACAATTAAATAATCGAAAGGTTTGAGTTTTTTGATAAAATTCATAATATCTCCTTTCTTAAGCGAGTTCTTCTTTTAAATTTTCTATAGTTACAGTATGACATCCGAAATATCTTATAACAATACTGGCAGCTAAATTTCCGATATACATGGCAATTTCTCCTGATAATCCTGCGCACAGTGCCAGAGTAAAAGTTGCAACAACTGTATCTCCTGCGCCTGTAACGTCAAATACTTCCTTTTTATTAAAAGCTGCTATTTTTTTATAGATTATTTCATTTTCTGTTTTTTCAAAAAGTGCCATTCCGTTTTCTCCTCTTGTAAGGAGCACTTTTTCTACTTTTAATTCGTTTAAAAGTTTTTCTCCTGCTTTTTTTAAAGTTTCATCGTCTTTAATGAAAAAACCGACTTGTTGTTCTGTATCAGGTTGATTTGGAGTAATTGCCGTAACCCCTTTATATTTTTCCATATTTTTTTGAATGTCTGCAACAACTATTTTGTTGTATTTTTTTGCTTCATTAATGACACAATTAACGATATTTTCGGTTAAGCAGCCGAGATGATAATCAGACAAAATTATTCCATCAAAATTGCAAATTGATTTTTTAATATTTTCTATTATTTTTTCTTCTGTTTCTTTATTTAAAGGTGTTTTTGTTTGTCTATCTATTCTTACAATTTGTTGCGTTATACTTTGGTTACAGGAACCTGAAATTCTTGTTTTTGTGGTGGTTTTTCTTGTTTTGTCCATAACCATAAGAGAAGTATCTATATTTTTTTCATTTAAAATTTTGATTAATTGTTGACCGTAATAATCATCTCCATAAACACCTAAAGCAGATGCTTTTCCATTGTTTAAAGATGACACATTATTGCAAGCATTAGATGCGGCGCCTAAAATTTTTTTAGTTTCATAATGTTCAAGAATTAAAACAGGGGCTTCTCTTGAAATGCGTTCTGTTGAGCCATAAACCATTTCGTCCAGCGCAAAGTCACCAATAATAAGAATTCTTGGCAATCTTAGTTTATCTATGCATTCAATAATTTCTTCTTTTTTCATTAAATCCTCGATGACATAAATATTAACACAAAATTTATTTTTTGTATTTTTTTAACCTTAATTCATATTGTATGTCTTCTAATAATTTACGATTTATTGTAAATAAATCTCCTAAAATTGCTATCATATAAAGGATAAAAGAAAGTATCGTCAGTATTGCACATAAAATTAACGATTGTATGTGCCCTTTGCCATCTAATAAAAAATAAAAGTATAAATATCTAATAGCAAGGAATATTCCTGAAAAAAGAAAAATTGTCGCGAGTAATACAAAAAATTTTACAGGCCTATAGATTATAAAAAAACGTATTAAAGTTTTAGTTTGCTTAAGTATATAATCAAAATTATTTTTGAAAAGCTTTGATTTTCTGTTTTTTTGTTCATTGACGTTTATGTCAATGTTTTTAATTATTAAATTTTTATTTTTTGCTTGTATTATTGTTTCTATTGTGTAAGTAAAGGGGTTAAACACATTTATGTTCAAAAGAGCTTTTTTGGAAAAAGCTCTATATCCGCTTGCAGCATCTTTAACATCTATCCCGGCAATGATTTTAACAATCCAAGAGCCGAATTTTTGTAAAAATTTTTTTGTAAAGGAAAATGTTTTAATTTTATCAATAGGACGGGCTCCAATTACTATATCACAAGTTTTTTCTATGATTGGTTGAATTAATTTTTCCATATCGTTTGCACAATATTGATTGTCTCCGTCTATATTTACTAAAATATCCGCATTTTCTTCCAATGCCTTTAATATGCCTGTTTTAAATACATTAGATAATCCTGTATTATAGGAAAATTTTATAATTTCAACGTTGTATTGTTGCGCAATCTCCATTGTTTTATCGGATGAACCATCATCTAGTACGATAATTTTTATTTCATTTATATTTTTTATTTTTTTGGGTATACCTTTTAAAACTTTTGCTATGTTGTCTTCTTCATTGTAACAAGGAATTTGAATAATTAATTTCATATTTAGATTATACATCAAATGAATGATATTTAAAAATATATGTTAAAGATTTGTGTTTGGTGGTACGTAGATAAAAATGTAAATCAAATGTAAATAATATACACACCATATAACTTTATTGTCATCCTTATTAGAGTCTATTGTATACTATACAATAGCTTTTTTTTGCACCCGAGAGCCAAGGAGCGGACGCCAGTCCAGCGAACGGCTCGAGGGCAGAGGTGTGCGAAGCACGCAGGCAGGAGC
>CALUWK010000034.1 GCA_944324475.1 Candidatus Gastranaerophilales bacterium | reverse complement strand
TATTGCTTTTATTAAATTTTTTTTTTTTTTTTTATAATTTTTAAGTTTTATCTGACAACATGCAAGATTATAGTAAGCACTCGCAAAAGCCTTATTATATTTAATCGCAAGCTCAAAATTATTTGCGGCCAAAAGATAAGAATTTTTTTTAGCAAAAATACAACCCAAATTATAATAAGCTTTATAATATGTATAGTCTCTATCTAAAGATTTATTTAAATTTTTTATTGCATCATTATCACTACCCAGCTCCTCAGACATATTTGCAAGCATCAAATAAACTTCACTGTTTTTTTCTCCAACAGGCAAATTATCAAGCAATTTATACGCTTCATTGTAATTCTGAGTAGCATATAAGGCATAAGCTTGTTGTTTTATTTCGTCTGTATTGATATTATTTAATGCTAGTGATATATTATATATCGCAGCGTGCAAAAAGAATAAAAACAATAAAAAATATTTTATATTTTTTTTCAATCATCCCCCACTATAAGTTTGCACACTAAAATCATACAACAAAATTTACTGTTTGTGTATAATAAAATAAAAGATTTTTAGTTTTTATTTATGTAGTATAATTAAAATGTAAACAAATTGCGGTAATAAAATGAACAACCTTGAAGAAAGAACACAAGTATACAGAATTCCAATACGTCCACAATACAAAAGAAGAAAGCGCCCCAAAAAAAATAATAATTTTCAAAAATTTATATTACTTTTTGGAATCATTTGTGTGGCTATATTTTATTTCATAAATTACCAAATTGAAACCGACTTTGCAACAGAAACAGAACAAAAAACTCACAACCCCATAGATTTAAATTTCAATTTTTCGCCACGAAGACAGAATATTCTACTTATGGGAATAGATGTAGCATCAAATACAGAAAATCCTTTCAAAGGTAATCGTTCTGATACAATGCTTCTAATAAGCATAGCTCCATATGGAAAAAATATCAATGTAATATCAATTCCAAGAGATTCAAAAGTATACATAGCAGGAAAAAATAAAGCAGATAAAATCAATCATGCTTTTGCATTCGGTGGTGCAAAATTAGCCGTCAGAACCGTGGAAGAAACATTTGGAGTTAAAATTAACAACTATATTGCAATTTCAAATGAAGGTGTAATCAAGATGATTGATACACTTGGTGGACTTCCGATATACATTGAAAAAAACATGAAATATGACGACTACAGTGCAAGATTACACATAAACCTTAAACAAGGTAATCATATTTTAACAGGTAAACAAACCGAAGGGTATTTAAGGTTTAGACATGACTCATACGGTGACATTGGAAGAATACGTCGTCAACAATGGTTTTTCAATGCACTTCTTGAAAGACTAAAAGATCCTATGGTTATAGTTAAAATCCCCGAATTACTTAAAATTATCCCCGAGTATATTCAAACAGATTTATCAGCATATGACCTTGCAAAATATGCAGGAATAGCAAAAAACATTGACACATCAACAATTCAAATAGCAACCATTCCTGGTTCACCTTCTACAAAAGGAATTATAAGCTATTGGATAATTGATCCCATAAGAACACAAGATTTAATAAATAAAATGATTTATAGGAATAAAACAGATATAGATTATAAAAACCTAAATGTTGGAATTTTATATGCAAACTCAAAAGAAGAAACTGCAAACATTCTAAAACAGGAACTTGAATCAAAAGGTATAATGAATATCAAAATGCAACCAAGCACATCAACTTCAAAAGACTATATAGCAGTCCACAACCCCGACATAGCAGGTGAAATTATAAATGACCTCAAAAAGACCATTCCAGAAATAAAAGACCAGCATACAATATATGATCCAATAGGCATAAATCGTACAGGAAAAGATTTTACGATAGTTATTTCAGACCTTTGATTTATAAAAAATACATTGTTTATAGTACAATTTTTGACACTAAACTATTCTTAAGGTTGATTTAATTATATGCACAATATAAGAAAATCAAATTATGTTAAGTAATCAAAATGAAAAATGTTTACTGAAATATATCTCAGGAGCAGACGAAGTCCCTATAAAAAGCGAGCTTTTCAGTCTCATAATCAATTTAGGCATAAAACTTGAATTCAAAGACAATAATCCAGTATATAAAATCATTGATGAATTAACCTATGGATTTATCAACGGAAAATAAAATGAAAAATAGCAAACTTACTTATATAATTTACACAATAATCGTAATTTTATTATTTGGTTGTTTGATTGCATTGGGACACTTGTCAAAATTTCAAGAATTTATAACAAAAATTGAACAAAATTCTTTTGATTTAAGACAAAATTTAATCGTAAAATATAAAACACCAAACAAAGATATTATTATTTTAGCAGTTGATGACGCAACGTACGAATATATTATGGACAAATACGGCTCTTGGCCAATTTCAAGACAAATTTGGAGTGATGTTACCAACTCCATTGAAAAAGCAAATCCGAAATATATTATTTTTGATATGCTCTTTGTAAAACCTAATTTATTTGACAAAGAAGCAGACAAAAATTTTATAAATACAATAAAAAACAACAAAAACATATATTTATCAATGAATTTTGACAATTATTCAGATGAAATAAGAAAATCAAAAAATCTTGATGACAAATTAAAATTAAATATTAAGCAAGGAAACCTCAAAGATAATCCCTATATCACATTTTCAAATTGTAGAACAATAATGGACGAGCTAATCCAAGCTACCAAAAATATTGGAATAATCAATGTTACAAGAGATAATGACGGAATTATCAGAAATACAACACCTGTATTTAAATACAAAAAAAATTATTACCCGAATTTATCCTTAGCTGTAGCTATGGATATTTTAAAACAAAATAGCATATCTTTTATAAACAATAAAATCATATTAGATAAAAATCATATAATACCGCTTGATTCAACACAAAGAGCCATTTTAAACTGGTATGGAAAAAATGCTACTTTCAAGCATATTCCTTTTTGGCAAGCAATTAAAGCAAATAAAGAAAATAATACAGAATATTTTAAAAATACTTTTGAAAATAAAATAATATACATAGGAACCACAGCAACAAGTCTTTCAGATATTAAAAGTGTTCCAACGGAATCCAATTTAGCAGGTGTCGAGCTACATGCAACTTTTTTAAATAACATTTTAGACAATGATTTTATAAAAAAAGTGCCGGCTAAAATTGACTTTGTAATATCAGTTTTATTAAGCTTTTTTGTCGGCTATATTGTGCTAAAAACATCATCAGTACCTAAAACAATAGCATTTCTGATAGCAACACTCATATTATATGCAGTTACATCAACCTATATTATGGCAAAATGGAACATATGGATATCAGTCGTTATTCCATACATTTCTATTATAGCAACCTTTATTTTAATTTATTGCGAAAAATACTTAATGAAATCAAAAGACTATGAACAAACATATAAACTAGCCGTAACAGACGGATTAACACAATTATACAATCATAGATATTTTCAAGAACAAATGATAAATCAGGTCAATAATTTTGAAAGATATGGAAATGTTTTTTCCTTGATATTAATTGATATAGATTTCTTTAAAAAATTTAATGACACATACGGACACCAATCAGGAGACTGCGTTTTAAAACAAGTAGCAAACATTTTAAAGAAAAATTCAAGAACATCAGACATTGCTTGCAGATACGGCGGAGAAGAAATGGCTATTATACTAACTAACACAAATAAAGAAGAAGCGATAATCACCGCAGAAAAAATTTGTACAGCAGTGAGAAATAATAAATTTATTCTTACAAACAACGAAAAAGTAAACGTCACAATTAGCGTAGGTGTTGCGACAATAAAACAAAACGGCACAAAACCACAAGAAATAATAGAATACTCAGATAAATGTCTATATAAAGCTAAAGAATCAGGAAGAAACCAAGTAGTACATGAAATTTAATCAATAAGTTGAAAAGGACACTTTGTACATTTGGCTTTTGGACGTAAAATTAAATTATCTTCAAGATCATACAATTTTGCTATTCTTGTTGACAATTTTTCGCCACAAATCGGACAATTTATAACAAAATTAGGATTATTTGAATTTAAAAGTATAGCATCTTTAATTTCATCCATCACAGTCCTTTTAGTTAAAGTAAATTCTGTTTTTATTTCATAACTTTTAATCTCTTTATTATCAACTTTTAAACAATTTGCAAGTTTTTGTCTTGTTGTAGTTGAAAGAAATAAATCAAAACCTTGCTCAATTGACTGAATCGTATCAAGTGAAAGTGAAGACTTAACAGCCAACTCATCCTGCGACATACCAAGACTTTCCCTTGTTGAAATTACAAAATGAGCAAGAGAATTATATCTTTTTTTATTTTTTTTATGCATGTTTTTTTTCAATTCGCTCTTTCACAATAGATAAGATTGTTCCAGCAGTAAATATGGAAGAATACGCACCCGCAATAACGCCAATTATAATTGCTAATGCAAAATCTTTTATAGTTGCCCCACCGAAAAAATATAAAGCTAACAAAGTAAACAATGTTGTAGCAGAAGTATTTATTGAACGAGCAAGCGTTTGATTAATTGAAGCATCAATTATTTCACCTGATGAATATTTTTTTGCAAGAAAACGCATATTTTCTCTTATTCTATCAAATACAACTATTGTGTCATTAATCGAATAACCAATTATTGTTAATAAAGCTGTAATAAACAAACTATCAACAGTTGTATCAAAAAATATTCCTTTAATTGCAAATATACCAACAACAACAATAACATCTTGAAACAATGTTAAAAGAGCAATCCAACCATACTCTGTCCTAAATCTGAATGATATATATATAACCATCAAGACAAAGGCTAAAACCAAAGCTGTTAATGTATTCCTTAATAATTCAGAACCTAAAGTGGGACCGACAGAATTAACTTGTACAAGTTGTGCAGAATTAAAATCGCCAACTAATACATCAGTAATTTCACCAACTTTATCTTTACTTTCTTTATCACCAATAAAAGTTGTCCTAATTGAAATTAAATTTTTAACCTCAGATTTTGATTCTTCCATGCCGGCATCCATAGTTGTCTGAATAACAGGATTTTTAATTCCTATTTTTTGCAAATCAGTTCTTATTTTACCAATTTCATCTATAGAAACTTTTTTATCGACACTATATTGTAAAATTGTTCCGCCCGTAAAATCAATTCCCAGTTTTAAAGGAGAATGATTGGACTGAGTCACCATAAGATAAATTATAGCGACAATACAAGGAATTAATAAAATACCTGTAAAACTCAACCAAAAATACCTATATTTCACTATATCCAATTTATATTCATCTTTAATCAAATTTGTATTTGCCATTATAATTTTCTCCTGATTGTATTTTAATTAATCCAAAACCCCAAATTTAGCTTTCTCACGTTTGGTTTCGGTCGCAACATAAGCATTTTCAATATCTTCTTTTCTTAAACCAAATAATTCCGGATATTTCATCTCTTTTGAACCGAATATCAAATGCATAAAGTTTTTAGTTACCGTAATAGCGCTAAACATAGACAAACATACGCCAATTATCAACGTTAAAGCAAATCCTTTAACCATTGATGCGCCAAAATAGTATAAAATTAAACAAGTCATAATAGTTGAAACATTAGAATCAAAAATACTTGTAAAGGCTCTATCAAAACCAGAATTTATTGCTGTAAACAACGACCTGCCCATTTTAAGTTCTTCTTTAGTTCTTTCAAAAATCAAAATATTAGCATCTATTGCCATACCAATAGACAAAATAAAACCGGCAATACCAGTTAAAGTAAGTGTTACAGGTATCAATTTAAATATTGCAAAATTGACAAGTGAATATATTATCAAGGCAAAACAAGAAATTAAACCTAAAACCCTATAATACAAAATCATAAACAACATCACAACGCTAATACCAATAATACCTGCAATTTTAGATTTATTTATACTATCTTGCCCCAAAGTAGGACCTACTGATTCTTCTTGTATGACTTCCGCACCTACAGGCAAAGCTCCCGCATTTAAAAGATCAACCATTTCTTTTGCTTCAGTATACTCAAATCCGCCTTCTCCACCGGTTATTTGAGCTCTTCCGCCAGATATTTGTTCATTTACCCTTGGAGCAGACTGCAACTTATCATTAAAGAAAATCGCCATTTGTTTTCCTGTCAACTCTTTAGTTAAATCCGAAAACTTTTTAGCCCCCTCCGCATTAAATTCCAATTCAACCATCCACTCACCGGTTGTAGGAGCAGAACCTACAAGGGATTTTCTTAAGTCTTTACCTGTTAAGCCGGTTGACTCCCAATCCATTGTACCATCAGGTAACATTTTTGGTCTTTTAAATTCAAGTTGCGCAGTCTGACCGATAAATTCCTTTGCTTTTGTTGTATCAGTAATATTTGGTATTTCGATTAAAAGTCTTTTTGTACCTATCCTTTGAACAATAGTTTCACCAACACCCATTGCATTGACTCTATTTTCAATAGCATACTGTAAACTATCCATTATTTCAGGAGTTATTTTTGGCACAGAAGAAGAAGTCCGAGCTTCAAGCATCAATCTTGAACCACCAACTAAATCCAATCCAAGACTTGCCGGTTTTTTATAATCAACAAAAATACTGGCTATCGTAATTGCCATAATAATCCAAAAAAGAATCAGTTTGTTTTTCATTTAATTTCCTCAGAACTATAATAATTATTCAAATTATAACAAAAAAATATTTTAAAGTTAAATTATTAAGAATGGTAATAGCCATCAGAATTAATTTTATTGTAAATTTTTGTATCATTATTTAAAGTTACACAAGAAAAATGACGACAAAAATATTATCTGATAAACGTTACATACATTTACAAAAAGACAATTTTTATTTCGTAATTGTTTTTATTAAGGTAGGACTCTCTTTAATAAAAACAAAAAGGAGAAGCCTAAATGCAGCAATCAATAGCAGCAAATTTAAAAAGATTAAAAACTTTCTTAAATTATTCCAGAAACTATTTAAGAAGAAATAATCCGATAAAAATTTTGCAAAAAGAGATTGTTGCAGGTTTAAAAGATGCATTATCCATAAACAAAAAAAGAAAGATGGTGAAATACAAATTAAAATATCAAATGCATCAATTAAACCAGATGGAAAAACTTATAGCTCAAAATAATGAGCATGTTTTTCTAAGGGGCAATAAATTTAACGAAATGAGATAGGTATGGGACTATTAATCGCGCAGATGCGATTGGCACAAATTAATAGTTACAGGTCGGATTTAGAATATCAAATCCAGCTTATTTCGACTACAAAACTTGATATATCTTCACAGATTAATGATCTTGTAGGCTTTGGTTCTGACATGGATCCAAAAAGCCCCGAAATGAAAGCGTTAGAAAAGAAAAAAGAGCGACTATATCAAGCAGAAAAAGCTCTTGATCAAAAACTACAAAGGCTGCAAACACAACTTCAAATGATTGATGCCGAAGAACAAAGCGTTAAACAACAACTGCAAAGCGCAATACAAAGAAGTTTTAGTTAGTTAAATATATAAACAGCCACAAAAACGGCTAATGCTATAGCTAAATTGTAATGCACAAAAGTAGGGATACATGTATCTTTTATATGATTATGCTGTCCATCTGCATTTAAACCTGCAGTAGGCCCAAGTGTTGTGTCTGAAGCAGGAGAACCAGCATCACCAAGCGCAGCTGCCGCTGCTAGCAATATTATCATGGAAGGAACAGAAAAACCCAATTTAGTGCATATAGGTATAAATAATACCGCCAAAATTGGAATTGTCCCAAAAGATGAACCTATTCCTATTGTAATCACTAATCCAACAAAAAGCATGAAAAATATGGCTAAAAATCTTGAATTTTGAATAAAAGGTATAACCGAATTAACCAAACTATCTATTCCGCCTGATTCTTTTAGAACAAGAGCGTAACCAGCGCAAACAAGCATAACAAATGCAATATAGCCCATCAAACCTACACCTTCATCGGTTAGAATATCCATTTTTTTGTGTGAAACAGCTCTGAAACCAAAAATAATTCCAAGTCCGACTAAAGCACCCAAAGGCAATGATCCGCTCCATAACTGAATCAAAAGCGTAACAAACGCCCCTAATAAAGTTATATAGTGTTTTTTATTTAATTTCTCATCCTTGTCGTTAATCAATACTTCATCTTTATTTTCATATATTCGTGGTTTTCTATATGTAATAAAAATTGCAATTAGCAATGCAATAAACATAGCAAAACCCAAAATCCAACTGTAGTGCCATACATCAGTTTTTAAAACCGCAATGCCGTTTTGCGACATATTATCTGCAATTAAGCCTTGAAATATCAAACCAAAACCTGCAGGAATTGCTATATATGGAGCCTTTAAACCAAAAGCAAGGGCACAAGCAACCGATCTTCTATCCAATTTTAATTTATTCATTAATCCCAACAAAGGAGGTATTAAAATTGGAATAAAAGCAATATGAACAGGAATTAAATTTTGAGATAAAACCGAAATAAAAACCAAAATACCCAAAAGTGCATATTTGTTATTTTTTGTAAAAATTGATATTTTTTTTGCCAAAATTCCTGCCAGCCCCGTATGAGTCATTGCAGCAGCAAGCGTTCCCAAAAGAATATAACTTAACGCGGTTTCAGAATTCTGTCCCATGCCCGAAATAAAAATGTTCATGGTTTTTTCTATTCCCATGCCCGAAAGCAAACCTGCAACAATAGCACTTATCATTAATGAAAACAAAACATTAATTCTAAGCAAACATAAAATACATAAAACTATAACAGATATTAAAACAGGGTTAAATTCCATAAAAAAATACTATCACAAAAAAATTACAACTTAACAACCTGATATACAGTAAAATTTATATCTTTTTCATATTTTACTCTTTTTAATAAATAAGTTGCATTTTTTGTTTTAAAAATCAAATCTCCGTTTTCTTGAGGAATATACAACATACTTACAAATTTTTGTTTAGATAACGCCCCCATTGATAAAATATAAAAATCATTTTTATTATTTTGATAAAACTTATCAAAATCAATTAACTCATCTTTTAATATAAATACGTTTTTTAAACCTTCATAAGATCTTTTATCCCTGCCAAAAACGTCATATATTCTAACCCCTTCTTTATAAAGATAAGTTGAAGCCCCCGGAGAAATATCACTCCACCACTCAAGAGTATATAATTTGGACAATCTTAATTTACTGTCGGCCAATATTAAGTCGGATATTTTCTTTGATTTAGATGAATAAATATATTCAATTTTTCCATCTTCATGCACAGCAAAAGGAAAAAGCATAAAAAACAATATTAAAACATAAAGAACCCTTAAAAATTTATTTTGTAACAACTCTTTTTTATATATCCAAAATAAAACAATAAAATAAATATAATAAAAATAATGATTCCAATAACTCCCATGATATCTAAAAATAAATACATAACTAAGAGTTATATAAGTCCCAAAAACAAATATAAAAGCCTTTTTTGATTTTTTAAAAAGATAAAAAGGAACAAAATAAAATGTTATACAAGAAACAAAATGAAGCAAAAAAGAAAAATAATTTTTACCATAAGGCACAACAACAAAATTAACTAATCTTTTTAAAAAGTCGTTTTGTCCAATATTTTCAGGACTTTTAGCCATAGCAAACTGAAAAAATAATTCCAGACCGCAAAATAAAAATATTAAAAATACTTTTATCAACAAACCTTTTTTAACACTTTTTTCAAAATATTTTTGCACTATTTCAAAAAAATATATAATACCCAACCAAAAACAACCGACTGCAGTCATTAAACTAGTATTTGCACATATTACAATTAAAAAAGTAAACAAATAAGGACGCTTAAACCTTAAAGGGTAATAAGAACAAATCAAAAATAAAAACAAAATCCCAATGCTATAGCATCTTGCAACAGGAGCAAAATATAAAACAAATGGACAAGAAAATGTAATAAAAAATTTTATAATCGGGCTGAAAGGTGCTTTTTTCCATAAAATATAAATTGCAAAAACACAACAAAACCAATTAATAAAAAACATAGGATAAGGATATATATTTATCCAACTAAAAAGCTTTAAAATTAAATACCATAAAAAAGTATGCCCCTCATTTGCAGCTAAATAAAAAATTTGATCAATCCTAAGACAAGCAATATCAAAAGCATGAGCCTCATCCCAAAAAGGAATTCTAAAAAAACAAATTAAAAAAGTTGAAATTGCAAAAATAAAAACAGAATATTTGGTTAAATATTTATTTAAAAGCTTCATTTTTAAGCCATTCCAAAACCGAATTTAAAGCTTTTGCCCGGTGAGAAACCTCTGCTTTCTTGTCTGGCAACAACTCAGCCATTCCCATTTTCTCTGATTTTACGTAAAAAACAGGATCATAGCCAAAACCGTTTTCACCCCTTCTTTCAAAAAGAATTTCACCCATACATTCCTTTTGAACCTTATATAAAATTTTACCTTCTTTATTTACAACTACCATCGCGCAAACAAATTTTGCGTCTCTATTTTCCTTATCCTTCATTGCATTTAACAATTTATCAATTCTTTCATTTGCGCTTGGAGCATATCTAGCACTTTTTATCCCCGGAGCACCGCCAAGTGCATCTACACATAATCCTGAATCATCCGCAAGAAACAAGTCAGTTTTGCCGTTTTTTGAAGCTTCTTTTGCCTTACAATAAGCATTTTCAACAAAATCCAAACCGTCTTCAACGGGATTAAATTCACCCTCTGGCAAAACAAATTCGATATTATACTCTTTTGCAATAAGATTAATTTCTTCAACCTTGTGCATATTTCCTGTCGCAAGAGTAATTTTAATTGTTTTATTCAATTTTATTTTCCCCATCTGCGTTGTCGTGTTGCAAATTCCTTAATAGCACCTGCAAGAGCATTTTTATCAAATTCCGGCCAATATATATTTGTAATATATATCTCACTGTATGCTATTTGCCACAATAAATAATTGCTAATTCTTTTTTCCCCGCTTGTTCTTATTAACAAATCAGGATCAGGAATATTTTTTGTATACAAATAATTTGAAATAAGTACAGAATCTATTTTATCTGCTTCTATACCATCTTTTACAATATTTTTCACAGCATTAACAATTTCATCTCTTGCACCATAATTAATCGCAACAGTCAAAACTACACCTGTATTATTTTTTGTTGTTTCAACAGAATCCATTAATATATTTTGTAAATTTCTGTTTAATTGAGACAAATTACCTATATAATTCATTTTAACATTATTTTCATTTAGTTCTTTAAGTTCATTTTTTAAAGTTGTTGCAAGCAAATCCATTAAAAAATCTACTTCTTCTTTTTTTCTATTCCAATTTTCGGTAGAAAAAGCATACAAAGTCAAATATTTAACGCCAAAATCACTACAAGCTCTTGCAGTTTTTTTAAGAGCATCAACTCCCTTTTTATGCCCCATCATGGATGGCAGCATTCGCTCTTTTGCCCAACGTCTGTTTCCATCCATTATTATTGCTATATGTTTTAAATTAGTATTTTTTACTGCGTCTATTATATCTTTTTCAGAATAATCTGTCTCTGATAATTTAACCGCTTCCTTAATTTCCATTAAAAACTTTCCTATAATAACTTTTTTTATTTTATATTAAAAAGAAAATGTTGCTATCTTTTATATACTTTTATTACGTAACTCCAAAGATGTATTCTATCATAATTTTTATAAGGAATAAAACTAACTACGTATCTTTTACCCCAAAAAGAAACAATACCTGTTTTTTCATCATACTTTCTTAAAGGATTATTCAATTCATGATTTAAAAAAGCTGTCGTAGTCAAAAGAACAGAATTTTCATTAACATATTTATAAAATTCATCAGGCTCAAAACTTTCAAGATTAAATCTTAATTGATTTCTCATACTTTTATATGAAAATCTATCATCTCCAAAAATATCATAAATAACAACCTTATCTTTCAAAAAAGGCAAACTTGAAGGAACAATATCACTCCAAGGATCAAGACAAAAAAGTTTCTTATTTTTAAAAGCACTGTTGTGTAATATTTCACTTGCAATATATTTTGAAGTTGAATTATTAATTGTCGTTAATTTTGAATCTATAAAAAGAGAACCCTTAAACATAAAACAAATTAAAATTACCAAAAAACAAACATTTAAAGACTTATTCAATTTATTTTCAAGTCTCAAAATCCAAATAGCAACAATAAAATATAAATAAAAATAAAAATAATGCCAAAAGTTTCCACTGTAAAAAAATGTAAACAAAACCACCATTGAAAAATAACTTGAAACAATAAAAAATAAAACTTTCTTATTATTTTTTATACAATATTTTATTAAACAAAAAGCGGTAACCAAAGCGCTTAACCTTAAAATACTCATTAAAATTGACTGTATTTTAAATTCTGGAATTATTATTATCGGATTAAAAATATATGATAAAAAATCCCTTAAAAATGCCATTTCAGGAGCTTGTTTTAAATAATCCGGATTAATTGAAAAAACTTGAATAAAAACAACAATCAAAGTAATAAAAAAAATCAAAAAAAGTTTTATAAATTCTTTTTTTCTCAAATTTTCAAATAAAAATATAACAGACAAATAAAACCCGCCAATAAACGCCATAACAGAAGTATTCATTGTTAAAGATAACATTAAAAAATACATATATGGCCTTTTAAATCTGATTTTATAAAAAACCAATGCAAAAAAAAGAAATAAAATTCCAACACTATAACACCTTGCAACCACACCCCATAAAAGTAAAAAAGGAACCGAAAAAGTTATCAAAAATTTTTCCAAATTTGAAAAAGGAGCCTTTTTCCATAAAACAAAAATTGCAAAAAAAGCAAATAAAGCATTTATAATATAAATTGAATAAGGATAAAATAAATTTAATTTTGCAAAAGGAGCAATCACCAAATACCAAATAAAAAGATGACATTCAAGTTTCATCATATCTAAAAATTGAAAAAGATTACAATTTTGAGCAATCAACCACGCTCTTGCTTCATCTCAAAAAGGTATACGCAAAAATGCAATATATATCACAATAACAAATATATAAAAGGTATTATTCTATCTATTTTTTTACTCATAATTTATCTTATATATACTAAAGGGTATCTTAGGATAAGATTCTTTAATCTCAAAAAATATTCTACTTTTTCCACTTTCATAAATAAAACCGTTTCTTTTTCGATTATTCAAAAATTCAATTTTTTTTGCAATAAAACCTTGGGAAAAAAAATAATTTTGAGTAATCAAATAATTATTTCTTGTCTTATCAAGATGTTTCACAAAATCATCACCAAAAAAAGGTGTATTATAATATTTTGGAGTTAATTCAAGACTTTTTAAAGTGGTTCTATCATAACCGTTTAAATCGTAAATTTTGATATTATTTTTCTTTAAATACGGTAAAAGACCTGCAGAAAAAGGAGAAAACCAATCAAGACAAAAAAGTTTTGAATTTTTATATTCATCATTCCCTAAAACCTTATTTAACATAAAAGGATAATAAGTAGTATCTAAGGCAACATCATAACCTTTTTCATAAAAAGAATAAGGATTTAAAGACAATATAAGAAAAATTACTAATAAAAAATTTAAAATTCTATTTTTCTCAATTTTATCCCAGCAAATCCAAAGTGCTGCTATTAAATATATAAAATAAAAATAGTAATGCCACATAGCACCGATATAAATTTTAACGAAAAGAAAAGTCATTAAAAAATAAGTCATAAATAGCAAAAAAAGGGCTTTTTTAGAATTTTTAAACAAAACACAAGGAACAAAATAAAACAAAATACAACCAAAAATAAAAAACAGGGTCTGAAAAACATTCTCTCCAATCGGCAGATATACAAAATGAATAAAATTCTGTAAAAATTGATTTATTGCCTCGTAAGGCCTTAAAGGGGGATTTTGCACATTAAAAAATTGAATAAATAAAAATAAAAAACCCAAAACAAAAATAACAAAAGAAACAATTAAAGATTTTTTTTCATAATTTTTAAAATTATTTTTTACATCATAAACAAAAAGACACAAAAAACTTAAAGCACCAAACATGCCGATAACTGTTGTATTTAAACAAAAAACAATTAATAAAGAAAACAAAATTGTTTTTTTTATTACATCCTTATAACAAAAACATAACAAAAATATTGCCAAAACTGTTAAACCATAAGGTCTTGCAACTACACCAAAATAATTAAAAAAAGGATACGAAAAAGTAACTAAAAACTTAATCAAATTATTAAATGGAGCTTTTTTCCAAAAAAAGATAATTGCACAAGAAAAAATAAGCCAATTTAAAATCAACATTGAATATGGGTAAATATTAAAATCTGTTATTTTTAACAAAAAATACCATAAAACAGGATGCCCCTCGATTCTTGCAAGATATAATATTTCAGAAACTTTCAAATTTGAAATTATATAAGCGTATGCTTCGTCAAAAAAAGGAATCCTCAACACAGAGTAAAAAAACGTAAAAACAATAAAACTCAATGGAGCTATTTTAGACAATAATTTATCAAATATTTTTATATAATCCATAATTATTAATAATATCAAAAGTTGTGATAATATAAAAATATGTTTGAAATTGTAATATTATATATTCTAAACAAATACGATGCTACCATTTATCGAATCGGTAAAATTGCAGATGAATTATTTTTTGCATTTTTAAAATCAAGTACAGGAACAATTAATCCAGCTCTTAAAAAACTAGAAAAAATGGGATGTGTTGAATATACAGAAAAAATAACAAACGGAGGACTGCTTTCAAAAACATACTCAATCACCAAAGAAGGAAAAAAACATCTGTTAAATTTACTTTTATCTTTTGAAACCAAAAATCCTTATCATATAATAAATGAGGCTAAAATTGTAATGTATTGTTCCAATATATTAAGCATTTCAGAATATATAGAATTTAAAAAAAATCTTTTAAATATTTTAGAACTTCACAAAATTAAACTTGAAAAAGGCTTAAAAAACGAATATATAAACCTTAATGAACTTCAAAAAAGAACAGTTGAAATTACGCTTAAAGAACTAGAAAGCCTTATTAAAGCTCTATGAAAAATATAAATATGATTGTAGAAGATGTTATTAAAGATTCCATTGCCGATGAACTTGGTATAAAAAAAGGGGACAAAATAATTTCAATCAATAATATAGTTCCAAAAGACATAATTGAATACAGTTTTTTAGTTAATGAAGAAGAAATTGATCTGCTTGTTGAACATGAGAACAAAAAAACACGACAATATGAAATTGAAAAAGATTATGACGAAGACTTAGGAATTATCTTTACTTCAGCAGTATTTGACAATATTAAAAAATGCCAAAATCACTGCATATTCTGTTTTGTAGACCAACAACCAAAAGGATTAAGAGACAGTTTATATATAAAAGATGATGATTGGAGATTATCATATATTCAAGGAACATACATTACTCTAACTAATTTTAAAGAAGAAGATTGGAAAAGAATTGAAAAATACCATATTTCTCCTCTTTTTATTTCAATTCACACAACAAATCCCCTTCTTAGAGAAAAAATGACAAAAAATCCAAATTCAAAAAACATAATAGAACAATTAAACCGTTTTAAAAAAATTAAAACAAAACTTCACTGCCAAATTGTTTTATGCCCAAATTATAACGATGGAGAAGAATTAAGAAAAACTTTTAAAGATTTAGAAAAATTTAAATCTATTTTAAAATCAATAGCCGTTGTACCTGTTGGTATTTCAAAATACAGAAAAGAAAAATTTAAAAAAGTCAACAAAAAAATAGCACTTGAGACAATTAACATTGTTGAAGAATTTAACAAAACAATGAAAAAACAGATTGCAATGGCATCAGATGAATTTTTTGTAATCGCAGGACAAGACGTACCCGAAAAAAAATATTATGGAAATTTTTTGCAAATTGAAGATGGTGTTGGCGCAATAAGACTTTTAAAAGACAGTTTT
>CALUWK010000033.1 GCA_944324475.1 Candidatus Gastranaerophilales bacterium | reverse complement strand
AGTTGTCCACCATATACAATTAAAATTACTGTTGATAGTAAAGACCTCTGTGTAACCCAGTATAACATGGGGGATAAGACTGAATTTCCCGTTAATGTTTCAGGTGTCACTGTAGTTTCTGCTGGTACAGAATGCAGCGCAAATGCCTGCTGCTGGCGGGGTACAACTTCTGATTCTTGCGATTCAGAAAATGGTCGTTATAGTGGATGTAATAGAACCCAGTGTACTCAATATGCAGCAGAAAAAATATGCAACAATTTAAATTATGGTGGTTTAAGTTGGAGATTACCTACTAAAGATGAACTTGCTGGATTTGATCCTTATGCATATTCAATAAATAAAGGTACTAGCGGCCTTATGTTGTGTGACAGCAGTTCTGGTTATGGTTCTGCTGAATGCGACATTTACGATGTTTGCAATGGCACCAGTAGTTACTGCGCCCCGCACTACGTATGGAGTAGTACACTTTATAGTAGTTCGAGTGCTTACGAATACAGCTTGCGTTCGGGGTCATGGAGTCAGGGTTACAACGGTAGACGGGGCACCCAATCCGTACGTTGTGTCAGTGCTATTAGTTGTGCAAATAAATTTGGTTCAAATTGTTTAGATTGTAGCGATACTGCCTGTACTACCTGTAAAGATGGGTATGTTTTAAAAGATGGTCAATGTATAAAAAACCCATGTCCAGCTAATACTGTTTATGTTTATGCTAATGGCAAAGACCTTTGTGTAACTCAATATAACATGGGAGATAAAACTGAATTTCCCGTTAACGTCTCAGGTGTCTCTGTAGTTTCAACTGTTACAAGCTGCAGCGCAGATGCCTGCTGCTGGCAGGGTAGGACTGCTGATTCTTGCGATTCAAGTAACGGTGGTTATGGCGGATGTAATAGAACTCAATGCACACAATACGCAGCAGAAATTATATGTAACAACCTAAATTATGGTGGTATGAACTGGAGACTACCTACTAAAGATGAACTTAAAGGTTTTTATCCAACATATTCAAAATATATAGGTACTAGTGGTCTTATGTTGTGTGACCGCTATTCTGGTTACGGTTCTGATCGCTGTGACTATTACGATGTTTGCTACGGCTCCCCCTATGATTACTGCCTCCCGTACGACGTATGGAGTAGTACACTCGATGGTAGTTCGAGTGCTTACTCCTACTACTTGAGTTCGGGGTCATGGCGTCAGAGTAACGACGATAGGCGACGCGCTTATTCCGTACGTTGTGTCAGCAATATTGGTTGTGCAGATAAATTCGGTTCAAATTGTACAGATTGCAGCGATTCTGCCTGTACTGCTTGCAAGGCTGGGTATGTTTTAAAAGATGGTCAGTGCAAAACTTGCCCTGATGCCTTTGGTACAGGTTGTACCTCTTGCAGCTCATCTGCTTGTACTGCTTGTTCTGATGGATACACCTTAAAAAATGGTAAATGTGTCGTGGCGCCAACATGTCCTGCGAACACTATTTATGTTAATGCTAATGGCAAAGAACTTTGTGTTACCCAATATAACATGGGGGATAAAACCGAATTTCCCGTTAACGTCTCAGGTGTTACTGTAGTTTCAACTGGTACAGAATGCAGCGCAAATGCCTGCTGCTGGCAGGGTCAGACCTCACAATCAAGCTCTTGCGATTCAGAAAACGGTGGCTACAGCGGATGTAATAGAACTGTATGTACACAATACGCTGCTGAAATTATATGTAACAACTTAAATTATGGTGGTATGAGCTGGAGATTGCCTACTAAAGATGAACTTGCTGGATTTGATCCAGATACATATTCAAAAAACATAGGAACAAGTGGCCTTATGTTGTGTGACAACAATTCTGGTTACGGTTCTGCTCGATGCAACCATTACGGTGTTTGCGACGGCTCCGACGATGGTGGCTGCTACCCGTACTACGTATGGAGTAGTACACTTTATAGTAGTTCGAGTGCTTACCGCTGCAACTTGAGTTCGGGGTCGTGGGGTCAGTATTACAACTATAGACGGGCCGCTTTTTCCGTTCGTTGTGTGAGTCCATTAGGTGAAAATACCTGCAAAGACACCTTTGGCAATGGTTGTGTTGAATGTTCATCATCTGCATGCACTCGTTGTATGGATGGATACACCTTAAAAAATGGCAAATGTGTCGGATGCCCAGCGAACACTGTTAAAATCACAGCAGATGGCAAAGAACTTTGTGTAACTCAATATAACATGGGAGATAAAACCGAGTTTCCCGTTAACGTCTCTGGTGTCTCTGTAGTTTCAACTGGTACAAATTGTAGCGCAGATGCCTGCTGCTGGCAGGGTAAGACTGCATTTTCTTGCGATTCAGAAAACGGTGGCTACAGTGGATGTAATAGAACTCAATGCACACATTACGCAGCTCAAATTATATGTAACAACTTAAATTACAATGGTATGAGCTGGAGATTACCTACTAGTGCTGAACTTAAAGGATTTTCTCCTTCAACATATTCAATAAATAAAGGTACTAGTGGTCTTATGTTGTGTGACGACAGTTCTGGTTACGGTTCTGCTCGGTGCACCGGTTTCCAAGTTTGCGACGGCGCCAATGGTAACTGCAACCCGTACTACGTATGGAGTAGTGCACTTTTTGATAGTTCTAGTGCTATTGAGCACTACTTGAGTTCGGGGTCATGGGTTCGGAATTACTACGATAGACGGCACGCCTTTTCCGTACGTTGTGTCAGTGAGTTATAACAATGAGGTGTCAATACTTTAGTCATTTTACAATTTAATACTTTTTATAAAAATGTAGGAAGTAAAAATAGAAAGGAGAAAAACAAAAAGAAAAAAAATCTAATTCCAGTGGTTTATTTATAATCCACGGCTATAAATAAACCACGCTCCAAATAATTACAAAAAATCTTATATTATTTTTTGTGTTTTGGTTAGGGACAATGCTCCAACATTGTCCCTTTTTTTTAAATAAAAAAAGTTAAATTTTAAGCATTTTTTCAATGCAGTTTACTGCTTTTTTTGCAATTGTTTCATCAACTTTAACTTCGTTATTTTCATTTTCCAGCGTAAATAAAATATCTTCAAGAGAATTTTCTTTCATAGATGGGCAAAAAATTTCTTTTGAAATGGGAATTATTTTTTTGTCTGTAAAATCTCTTTGAAGCCTTTGAGCGACTCCAAGTTCAGTTGCAATAATAAATTCTTTTTCATTGCTTTTTTTACAATATTCCATCATTTGAGTGGTGGATCCTACAAAATCAGACAATTCCAACACTTCATTTTTACATTCAGGATGAGAAAGGACTACTGCAAGTGGATTTTCTTCCTTTTTTTTAAGTATGTCTTTGGTGCTGATTTTGTAATGTGTTGGGCAGTAGCCTTGGTAAGCGGTGATTTTAATATTTTTTAGATTTTTTTCAACCCAGCTTGCTAAACATTTATCAGGTATAAAAAGAACCTCTTTGCTATTTAAGGACTTAACAACCTCAATAGCATTGGAACTTGTGCAGCAAATGTCGCACTCTGATTTAACAGCGGCGGTTGAATTAATATAACAGACAGTTGGGGCATTTGGATTTTTAGATTTAAATTCCTTAATTTGTTTTAGATTAATCATATCTGCCATGTCGCATCCTGAAACATTTGGCAAATAGACTTTTTTTGAAGGGTTTAGGATTTTTGCTGTTTCTGCCATAAAATAAACCCCTGCAAAAATTATTTTATCGGCATTTGTTTTTGCGGCTAATTGTGATAAACCAAGAGAATCACCAACAAAATCTGCCACTAAATCTATTTCAATATTTTGATAACAGTGAGCAAGAATTATGGCGTTTTTTTGTTTTTTTATTTTATTGATTTTTTCAATTAGTTCTTTTTTGTTCATTTTATTTTTCTTTTTTAAATAAGATTGGTTAATTTTTATTCTACCACAAATAAAATTAAATAAATTTATGTTTAAATGTTTTTTTACCTTTAGAATAATCTTCAACTATATTATTATTGCCAAAAAGCTTGTATTTATATATTGTTAAACCTTCAAGTCCAACAGGACCCCTTGCATGGGTTTTATTTGTTGAAATGCCGACTTCTGCTCCAAAACCGTATCTGAATCCATCTGAAAATCTTGTTGAACAATTTGCAAAAACAGAAGATGAATCCACATATTTCATGAATTTTTCTATATTTTCATCATTTGAACTTAAAATTGAATCAGTGTGTTTTGAACCGTATTTATTTATGTGTTCTATTGCTTCATCAGTGTTTTTAACTATTTTTAAATTTAAAATTTTGTCGCCATATTCTATGGAGTAGTTCTCAGGTGTTTCAATTATTTTGATTTTATTTTGTTTAAGTGAATTTATTAATTCATTTTTGTAGGGATAATTTTTGTGCAAAAGCAAAGTTTCAACTGCATTACATGCGCTTGGGTATTGAGTTTTAGCGTCAATAATTATTTTTTTGGTATTTTCAAAATCACAATTTTCATCAACAAAAATGTGACAAATCCCGCTTGCATGCCCTAGAACAGGGATTTTAGTATTTTGTTTGATAAATTTTACAAGTGAATTTGACCCCCTTGGGATTATAAGATCAATATATTCATCGATTTCGAGCATTTTTTTAACGTCATCTCTTGAAAAAATCAAATTGATAACATTTTTGGGAAAATTTTTTATTTCATTAAGTGAATTTTGAATTATTTTATAAATTGCTTTATTTGTGTTTATACTTTCGCTTCCGCCTTTTAAAATCGCACAATTTCCCGATTTAATTATAAGAGATGAAATTTGCGCTATGCAGTCAGGGCGTGCTTCAAAAATAACGCCGATAACTCCGATTGGAGTGGAGAATTTCTTTAAGATTAAGTCTTTGTCTAGTTCTTTTTGCCAGATGATTTGATTGACCGGATCATCAAGTTTAATTAAGTCGTAAATGCCTTTTATTAAATCATTAAGCTTGTTTTCGTCAAGTTTTAATCTGTTATACGTTGCAAGGTTAATTTCTTTTTTTTCAAGTAGAATTTTTGCTTCTTTGAGGTCTATATCGTTTGCTTTAAATATTTCATTTTTATTTTTTTCAAGATTTTGTGCTATTTTTTTTAGCGCTTCATTTTTTGTTTGACCATTTAAAGTCATTGTTTTTAAAAAAGCTTCTTTTGCATTTTTTGCAATTTGAATAACATCTTTTTTCATAAAATTCCTTAAATTAGAACTAAATTATCTTTTATAATTACATCGTCATCAAATTTGTATCCTAAAATTTCAATGATTTTATCCGAATGTTCGCCTTTGATTTTTTCTATGTCAGACGAATTATAGCAGGATACTCCTCTTGCAAATTCAATTCCTTTTGAATCTACAATAGAGACTATTTCACCTCGTTTAAAGTCGCCTTCCACTTTTTCAATTCCAACCGATAAAAGACTTTTTTGATTTTGAATTATTGCTTTTTTTGCTCCTTCGTTTACTGTTAATTTGCCCATTGTGTTTGTTGCATAGGCTATCCAGCGTTTTTTGTGTGAAAGATTTTGATTAGGAGAAAAAGTTGTGCCTACATTATCATCAAAAATTTTTCTAATTATATTTGGTGTTTTTCCGTTGACAATTTTAGCATAGAGACCGCTTGTTGTTACAACTTTAGCTGCTGTCAATTTTGTAATCATGCCACCTCTGCCGCCAAGAGAAGCGCCTGATGCTAATTTTTCGATGTTGGGTGTAATTTTTTCAACTTTTGAAATTAACTTAGCATCTTTGTTTTCTTTTGGATTTTTATCAAATAATCCGTCAATGTCTGAAACCATGATTAATAAATCAGCATCCAGCTTTGATGCTACAAGAGCAGAGAGTTTATCATTGTCTGAAAAGCTCACATGTTCAAGTTCAGAAGGCGACACTGCGTCGTTTTGATTGATGATAGGAATTACTTTATTTTCAAGTAATTTGTGCAAAGTTAATCTTAGCGAAAGATATTTTTTTCTGTTTGAAAAATCGTCTTCTGTTAAAAGAATTTGAGCAGTTGTAATTCCGTATTTCTCAAATCCATCTTGCCAAATTCCCATAAGCATAGGCTGTCCTACGCTTGCTGCTGCTTGTTTTAAAGTAGTAGATGATGTATTTATTTTTAATTTTTTTGCTCCAAGTCCGACAGCTCCTGATGTTACGATAAGAATTTCTTTTCCTTGTTTGTAAAGATATGAAATGTCTTCTACAAAAGAATAAATATGCGAAAGGGAGATTTCTCCTTCTTCGTTTCTTAAAATATTTGTTCCAAATTTAAAAACAATTCTTTTTGAATTTTCTATCATTTTAATTTAAAACCTACTAAAAGTTCGATTTGAGTATATTCCATGTCAAGAGACTGTGCAACTGATTGATTTGTGATTTCTCCGTTAAAAGTATTGACACCGTTTGATAGTTCAAGTTTTTCTTTAATTGCTTCAATTATGCCGTGTTCGCCAAGCTCCTTTAAGTATGGATATATTGCGTAAGAATAAGCGTATGAGGCTGTTCTTGGTACCGCAGAAGGGATATTTGGTATAGCACAATGAAGTATTCCATACTTTTCATAAGTTGGATTTTCATGAGTTGTTGTCTTGTCTATTGTTTCTACGTTTCCGCCTTGATCTATTGCAACATCAACAATAACTGAGCCTTTTTTCATTTGTTTTACAACATTTTCTGGTATGATTTTTGGTGCAAGTTGCGAATGTACAAGAACAGAAGTAATTAAAAGGTCTGCTTTTGGCACTTCTTGTTCAATTTTAGCGGGATTGCAATAATGTGTTTTAATAGATGTACCATAAATTCCGTCAATTTGAACGAGTTTTTTGGGATTAATGTCAAAAATTGAGACATCTGCACCCATTCCAATGGCTGTTTGTGCAGCATTAAAACCAACTACCCCTGCGCCAATTATTATAACTTTTCCTGGTTGAACTCCAGGAACGCCTGATAACAGCACTCCTGAGCCGCCATTATGTACTTCAAGAAGATTAGCTCCGATTTGTACAGCAAGTCTTCCTGCAACTTCCGACATAGGCGTCAAAAGAGGAAGTTGTCCATCTTGAGTTTCAACTGATTCAGAAGCTATTGCAGTGACTTTTTTCTTTAAAAGTTCAACAGTAAGCTCTTTTTCAACGGCTAAATGAAGATATGAAAAAATTGCTAAATCAGGCTTAAAATATTGAAATTCAGATTTTTGCGGTTCTTTTACTTTAACTATTATTTTTGAATTTTCCCAGACTTCACTTGCATTTTTTGCTATTGTAGCTCCGTTTTTAATATATTCATCATCCGAAAAACCGCTTTTTTCACCTGCTTTTGATTCAATTATCACACTTAGTCCATCAGAGCAAAGCATTGCAACAACATCAGGTGTGATTGCAACTCTTGTTTCGCCTTCTTTTAATTCTTTAACAACACCAAAATTGTATTTCATAAAACCTCTCATTTATTTTATTATCAACGATTTTAACATTCTTAAAATATTATTGCAATTAAGATGGTGTATAAGTTTTATATTTTACTATTATTCTAGGTATTTTAAATTTCTTCATATAAATTTGAAGCAAGGTTAATAGATACATTTCCTTCGGGAATATATAGAACCTTGAAGGATTTTGTCATATTTTTATATTCTATTGATATAATATCACCAACTTTTAGCTGTTTTGCAGGTTTTGCAGGATTATTGTTGACAAAAACTCTTGCAGAATTGCAAACATCGTTTGCAACAGTTCTTCTTTTTATTAATCTTGAAATTTTTAAAAATTTGTCTAGACGCATATAATTTTAACTTTGAAGTTAGGTTCTTGTTTTAACTTTTGTTCTATTTCATCAAAAGTTAAAAAACCTTCTTGCGCACCAAAATTGGTGCATACTGAAGCAGAATTTACAGAAGCATATTTAAGAGATTTTTCTATATCCCAATTAAATTTATCCATTGAAGCACAAAAAGTGGATGAGAAAGCATCTCCTGCTCCAAGTGTTGAAACGACAACAGCAGGAAAAATCGGGCAAATATAGATTTTTTTACCATCATAGCAATATACCCCGTTTTTGCCGTCTGTAATTGCAACTATGGTTTTTGTATCTCCTCTTAGAGCTTTTAACATCGAGACAATATCAGGATGTATATTTTCTTTTGAAAATTTTATCTCTTTTGTGTCAGGTCTTACTTGAATTTTGGTAACGAGAGTCGCTTCTTCTTTATTCATTACAACTATTTGAGCTGTTTTTAAAATTTTTGAAAAGTATTTAGCTCCTTTTTTAAGAGCGGTTGTTCCTGCATTAATTGCAAGATTTATTTTATTTTCTTCGCAGAATTTCGCGACCTTATCAAGAATTTTGTTACTGTCTCCTGAAAGAGGCGAAACATAAACCCAACGGGAGTTTTTTATGGCTTCAAAATTGACTTCTTTTTCATGAACATGAGCGTTTGCCCCTCTGTGTGCTAAAACTGTTCTGTCGCCTTGAAAACTTACAAGTACAATGGAAAATCCGGTTAGATATTTGCTTGAATCTATGATATTCATAATATCAATTCCAGATTTTGCAAGTTTTAATTTGATAATATTATTGAGTTCATCGTTTCCAAGTTTTATTATGGTTGAAGTTTTGCAACCTAAATTTGCAAAATTTGTTGCAGTATTTACAGCGCCACCTCCTAAATTTTTTGAAAAATCAGCAATTTCTGTTTTTGCACCATAAGGAAAAGACATAAATTCGCTTTTTTTGGCTATTTGACTAACCGAAACTATACTTGCTACATCTGATTGAACAAAAACATCTTGAGTTGCAGAACCTATTGTTATAAAATCATACATTTTGATTTCCTTTATATTAATAAGGGCAAACTTTGCATTTTTATTATACTATAAGAATATGAAATTAAAGAAATTAATTCTGAAAAATTATAGAAATTATGAAAACTTTGAGTATGATTTTTCAAAAAATAAAACTTTGATAATTGGTAAAAATGCACAAGGAAAAACAAATATTCTTGAGGCTATATATTATTTGTGTGCACTTGATTCTAATAGAATTAATAAAGATTCTGAGTTGATTACTTTTAATAAAGATGTTGCTTCAATTTTTGCTCTGATTGAAAAAGAGGATGTAGATATTGAATTGGAAGTGGTTATAAATCCTCCTAAAAATAAGATTTTAAAAGTAAACGGGCTTAAAAAAAATAAATCGACAGAATTTTTAAGGGTTTTGTCAGGTGTAAATTTTTCAACTTCAGATTTGCTTCTGTTAAGGGGCGAACCTCAAAATAGACGTAGATGGCTTGATAGTGCAATTTTTCAAGTTTATCCTTTGTATTTTGAAAAATTATCTAAATTTAATAAAATAAGACTTCAAAAAGCCAATTTTTTATCTCAACGTATAAATAATTCTTCTATGCTTGAAGTTTTTAATGAGCAGTTATCTGTTGCTTCTGCTAATGTTATATATCTTAGAATGAAGTATTTAAAGGAGCTTGAAAGAATTGCGAAGATAAAACACAATTTTTTGGCATCGGATGAAAACCTTTCGATAAAATATAAAAGCATTAGTGAAGAAATTTTGCCAATAAATGAGTTAAATGAATTAATTTTGTTAAAGATGAATGAATTAAAAGACGAAGAAATTAGAAAAGAACAATGTTTAATTGGTGCACATAGAGATGATATTGATTTTTTTATAAACGATATAAATTCAAAAAAGTATGCTTCTCAAGGTCAACAAAGAACTATAGTTCTTGCTTTGAAGCTTGCTGAATTAGAGATAATCAAAGACAAAACAGGTGAAGCTCCTTTATTGCTTTTAGATGATGTTTTAGCGGAATTGGATAATTTAAGGCAAAATTTTTTATTAAATATTATAAAAGATGATATTCAAATGATAATAACAAGTGTTGATACATTAGCTTTTGAAAGTGATTTTTTAAAAAACGTTGATATTTTAAAAATTCAAGGTGGTAGGATAGTTTAATTTTAGCAATTTTTTGTATTTGTTAGTTTTATTTAAAAGTATAGATTATATTCAATTTGCATTAATATATAACTGACGATATAATTTAAGTAAAATATGAAAAAGATAAATATAGCTTTTATTTGGCATTTTCATCAACCAAATTATCAACAAAACCCGAATAGTGATTTTTTGCTTCCTTGGGTTAGATTGCATGCTTCAAAAGATTACCTCGATATGTTGAAAAAAATTGACGGGTTTAAGAAATTGAAGTTAAATTTCAATTTTTCGCCGGTTTTGCTGGAATCTTTATATAAGTATTCAAAAGGCGCTAAAGATACACATTTAAGGCTTTTGTTAAAAAATCAGAATGAGTTAACAATTGAAGAAAAAATTTTTATTTTAAATAATTATTTTGATTTGAACTATAAAAATATGGTTCTAAAAAAAACTTATTATACAGAATTGTACAATAAGCGAGCGAATGCCTTAAAGCTTGATGTCGACATGTTTTCTTCTCAAGAATATTTTGATATTATGGCTAATTATACTTTGCTTTGGATTGATGAAGTTTTTAAAAAAGATTATTTTGAACTGGATGAACTGTTTTTAAAAGAGAAAAACTATACTTTTGAAGACAGAAAGAAAATATATGATATTCAACTCGATATAATAAAAAGAATATTGAAAGAGTATAAAAAATATCAAGATGAAAATAAAATAGAAATTTCAATAAGTCCTTGTTATCATCCTATTTTACCTTTGCTTATTGATTTGAAGGTTGCAGAAGCTAAAAATTTTGAAAATTTGCCTGATGATTTTTATGGTAAAGATGATGCTAATGAGCAAATTAAACTTGCAATAGAAAAATATGAAAAGTTTTTTGGAAAAAAGCCAAAAGGTATGTGGTTGTCTGAGCAATGCGTTTCTATGGAAACAATTAAAATGTTGCAAAATAGCGGTTTTTTGTGGACTGTTTTAGATGAAGGAATTTTATCTAAAACAACAGGAAAAGAATTTATAAGGGATTTTGAAGGAAATTTGGAAAATCCTTTCGCTCTTAATATTAATTACAAATTGCAAGAAAAAAATTCATTAAACATATTTTTTGCTGATTCTTTTTTTGCTAATCTTTTAAATTTTGGTTATGGAAGCTATGATTCAAAACTTGCAGCCAATGATATGTATGAAAAAATTAAAATTATTCAATCCAAATTGCAAAATTCTCCTAAGGAAAATCATATCATAACCATAGCATTAGATGGTGAAAATTGTTGGGAGACATATCAAAATGATGGAAATGATTTTTTAAACACTTTATATGGTCTGATTGATGAGGATGAATCCATAAATACAGTTCTTTTGAGTGAATTTTTAAAATTTGAAAATATTAAACCGGAAATTCTTGAAAATATAAAATCAGGTTCATGGATAAATAGGAATTTTGATCTTTGGATAGGTGAATCTGCAAAAAATGCTGCTTGGTTATACTTAGCAAGTGTTAAAAAAGATTTTGAAAATTATAAAAAACAAAATATTCAAGATATTAGTGGCTTAAAAAATAAAGATGGGATTTTAAATAAAATTGAAAAAGCATATAGAGAAATTTTAATATGCGAAGGTAGTGATTGGTTTTGGTGGTATGGTGAGCCTAATAATTCAAAAAATGATTATATTTTTGATTTGTTATTTAGGTCTCATCTTATTAATGTGTATAAATTTTTGGGAATTAAAGTTCCAGAATATTTGGATATGCCTTTAAGTATTGTTACAACTAAACCATTAAGAAATCCAACTGCTAAAATATCCCCCAGTCTTGTTTGCGACAAAGAAGATAAGTTAAAAGAATGGGAAAATGCAGGTTATATTTTTATTCCTGACGGACCCACTTCAAATATTTCGAGACTGGTTAAAAATATTTATTTTGGTTACGATAGTGATTTTCTTTATTTTAGATTTGAATTAAATAAAAATTCAACAAAAATGCATATGGAAAACATAGAAAATCAAATAGCAATATATTTTATAAATGAATATGGTAAAAATTATTCTCCTATACGTTTAGTCAATAAGAACAAAAATATTTATCCGATTTTAAAAAATCGATTTTCGCATGAATTAAGATTTGTATTTGATGTAAAAAATGTTTCAAGAATATTTTTAAATAAAGCTACAAATTATAATTTATGGAGTCAAATAAGTGCTAAAAAATCTTCAATAGCATATAATGATATAATTGAATTAAAGGTTGCTTTTGAGGATCTGGAATTTTTTCAAGAAAAGAGCAAAGAACTTTCTTTTTGTATATTGGACGCTACAAATGAATTAATTAATGAAGTTTATCCTCAAGATGTTTTGATTAATATTTTAAGTGATGACAATTTTTAATTGTCTCTTACTTCAAATGTTATCTCCCATTCTTCATTTTCTTTTTTTGTTTCTTCTAAAGAAGGTATATCTTTAATTTTTTTAATGGGGTTATCTTTTATGATTTGTTCTATATTTTCGTTTTTTATTTCTTCAAAAATAAGTGGTGCAGGTTTTTCGAGTTCTTCTTCATCATTTTGTTCTTGGTTGTTTCCGATAAATTCGTTATCAAGTTGTGTTTTTTTATTGTAGTCTTCTATTTTTTTAATTTCATATTCTTGATAAGTTGTGTTTTTTGTAATTTCTATTTGATTTAAGCTTCTTTCTTTTAATTCTTTTAAGGATATATCTTTAACATCTGCTTCTTCTAAAGGAAGCCAGAAGCCAAAAGTTGAGCCTTCATTTAGTTTTGATTTAACAAAAACTTTTCCTTGATGGTGTTTTTCAATAGCAATTTTAACAAGATGCAGACCAAGTCCTGTACCTTTAATTGTATGGACTTGATTTTCAATTCTATAAAATCTTTCAAATATCATTTTTTGGTGTTCAGGTGAAATTCCGATACCATTATCTTCAATGGTTATTTCAAGATACTTTGGATCACGAGCAATTTCTGCTCTGACTTTCACTCTTGAATTAGCAGGAGAGTACTTTATGGCATTAGTCAAAAGATTGCTTAAAACCCTTTCTATGCTTTGTGAGTTGTATTTTAACCAAGGCAAGCCATCTTCTTTTATAAATGAAATTGAAATATTTTTTTCATCTGCAAGAATTTTATGGCTTTGAGTTATTTTTTCAATGGTTTTTGTTATATCTTGTTTTTCTTTTTCAAGTTCTGTATCAGATTGAAGTTTTGAAAAATCTAAAATATCATTAACCATCTTATTTAAACGAATTACCTCGTTGTTTATTGTTCCTATAAATTCTTTTTGTTCGTCAAATTTGAATCGATCTCCAAAATTATATAATGTATCGGCGTATGAACTTAGAATTGTAACCGGTGTTCTTAATTCATGTGAAACATTTGAAATAAAGTCATCTTTTAGTTTATCTACTTCTGCTTCTTTTGTTATGTCAATTAAAACAATAATGTATCCCAAGTAATCGTGCATTTTTGAATACATTGGAGAGATTATTGCTTTTATTATTCTTTTATCAACATTGACATTGAATTCAAGAGGTTTTTTTTCAATTATATCAAGAGGAGTGTTTTTAAACAGTGTTATTTTTTCTTTAAAACACAATTCACCTGTAGAATCACAATAATTTTGAATTGATGTATTTAGAATTTCATCATGGCTATCATTCAGTATTTTCTGCGCAGCAGAATTCATCATGCAAATTTTATCATAATTATCACAAACTACTACTCCGTTTGCAATACTCATTAATACTGCTTCAAGTTTATTTCTTTCAACTGTGAGTTGATCTATGTTTTGTTCTTCATAATTATGCAGTTTTTTTGACATATCATTAAATGCATCAAAAAGTTCTTTAATTTCTCCTGAAGCTTGGTTGTAGTCTAGTACTGTTCCAAATTTTCCTTGTTCTATTTCTTTAACTCCATGATGAAGTAAGGTCAATTCTCTTCTTATTAAAAAGGCATTTCCAAGTATTACAAGAGTAAAAACGAGCCAAATAGCACTAAAAACCGTTAACATTGAATTTTTTGTAGTCAAGGTAACATTTTTTGAAAGATCGGCTGAAAGTCCGACTTCTACAACTCCAACCACTTTTCCGTTTTGATCTAACATGGGCGATGATATGTTGGTGTCGGCTTTTTGAGCACGTTTATTATAGGTTTCAATGGTTGAATATATAACGTCTCCAACTTTGTTTTTAAAAGTAATATAGGAAATATCATTAGTTGAGGATAATATAGAATTAACATGTGCTTTTATGAAATTTATTGCTGTTGGGGAAGTGGCATTTTGAGTAATTTCATAATTTTGCACTGCAAGAGTCTTTGTTAAAAGTTCACCAAAGCTTCTATAACTTTCATCTAATTCTATCTTTATTTTATTAACTGCCCAAAAGGCTATCAGGACAATTAGCGCTGTTGAAATAACGAGAGCAGAAATTATTAATTTATTCTGTGTCGTTAAATCAATATTGAATTTCTTTTTCATAATGAGATTGTAACATAATTAAATTTTTTAATGTATACTGATTATATGAAAAATATTGAAAAACTTATCTCGACAAATAAGAAAGCTTTTTTTGATTATACCCTTTTTGATAAATTTGAGGCTGGAATTAGTCTTTTGGGCACTGAAATTAAGTCTATAAGAAAAAATGGAGCTAATTTAAAAGACAGTTACGTTAAAATAACCGATAATTTAGAAGCTGTACTTATAAATTGCCATATTTCACCTTATGAATTTGGAAATATATATAATCATGAACCCTTAAGGGACAGAAAACTTCTTTTAAATAAAAAAGAAATATTGAAAATTTTAAATAAAGTTAAACAGGAAAAATATACTGTTATTCCTGTTAGGATGTATTTTTCAGGACGTTGGGTAAAAGTTGAAATTGCTCTTTGTAAGGGTAAAAAACTTTATGATAAAAGAGATGCAATAAAGAAAAAAGATATAAAAAGAGATATGGAAAGGTTGAAATAATGCCAGATTTGCTTTTTTTGGGACCAAAGGGAACTTATAGTGAAATAGGAGCAAAAAGAGCATCTGATTTGTTAAATTGTAATTGTGTTTTAAGACCTGTTTCAACTATTTCAAAAATTGTGGAAACAGTTAATAAAAACTCCGAATTATTTGGTATTTTGCCTTTTGAAAATTCAATCGAAGGTATAGTTCGCCAGACAATAGACAGTATATATTTATCAGATGTAAAGATTGTGGCAGAAATTGATATTAAAATAGAACATTGTTTGATTTCGAAATTTAATGATATATCCAAAATAAAACATATAGTTTCGCATCCTCAAGCTTTAGCACAATGTTCAAGGTATATTTTGGATAATTTTGATGAAAATATAGATTTGATAACAGAAGCTTCAACTGCAAAAGCAGCAGAACTTCTTTTGAAAAAAGATGAAACATTTGGTGCAATAGCTTCAAGTGTTGCTGCTAAAGATTTTGAATTAAATATTTTAGCAAAAAATATTGGTGATATTAAGGAAAACAAAACAAGATTTGTTCTTGTATCAAAAAAAGAAATGAATCTGGGTAAGAAAAATAGAACATCAATAGCTTTTAATACAAAAAATGAACCGGGTGCATTGTTAAAAATTTTACAAATATTGTATAAACATAACCTGAATTTGTCATTTTTAGAATCTCGTCCTTCTAAAAAAATTTTTGGCGAATATAATTTTTTTGCAGATATAGATTGTTCTTCAGATGAAGAAAATTTGGCATTTATTGAAATAAAAAATGAATGTAATTATTTTAAATTTTTAGGAAGTTATCCTTTTTTGGAAAAAATGTAGTATTATAATTTTATGTTGGATTTTTTAATACCTAAATCTAAGATACAAGCATATGGATTAAGAGAGGTTCCGATTGAGACATTTGAAATAATCGGGGTCGGACAAATTAATCCTTATTGTAGTTATGAGTATAATAGTGAAATTTATATAACTATTGTAAATTTTGCATTCGAATCAAGTAAATTTGATGAAAGAGAAGGGCTTGTTCTTTCAAATTATTTTACATTGAAACGTTGTCCAAAATGCAAACAAAAGGAATTGTTTCCAACAAAAATAAAATTGAATTTTGATTCAACATATTTAAAACACGAGGAAGAAATTGCATATAATGCATTTGAAGAACATCCGTCTCGGAGACATTTTTCTTCAACTGTTGAAGCTTATTGTAAAAATTGTTCATCTTGTTTTGAAATGAAAATAAAATCAAAAGATTGCTGGACAAAAGAAGCCAAAAAACTTAAGGATAAAGATTTAATTACTTCATTTTGGGAGCAATATAATATAGATTAAGTATTTTTTTAAAAAATGCTTGCAATTTTTTTTTGTTGTTTTATTATTATGTCTACGAGCGTTTGAGCTTATTAGATTTTGAAATAATCAGAGTATTTTAAAAATAAATATTGACAACATCCTTTGAAGTGATAACGTAAGAATTACGGCAGAAATTCCTCAAGAAAATGCCGTTATGGCAGGAA
>CALUWK010000032.1 GCA_944324475.1 Candidatus Gastranaerophilales bacterium | reverse complement strand
CATATATATAAAGTATATCTAAATTATAAAATTGCTTATTTAAAATTTTTTGTTACAAAATTTAATATTTAAATATTAAGTGTTTAGTTAAGAGCGTTGTTCTTTATTTAGGTATGTTATCAGATGAAGAATTGTAATTGTCAGTGGAAAAGATTGATTTATTGAAAAATATATATACAAAAGCAGGCTGTTTTGCCTGCTTTTGTATGTTTGTATATTTGATTGTTGTTTAATTTTCAAAAACATAACCCATCAATGATGCTTCTCTAGCTTTTTTTACAGCATTTGACAGCATTCTTTGATGTTTTGCACAAGTACCAGTGATTCTTCTTGGAAGAATTTTTCCTGATTCCGATAAAAATCTTTTAAGTTTAGAAACATCTTTATAATCTAAGCAGTCGATTTTATCATTGCAAAATGTACAGTTTTTTTTCTTTTTTACGTCCTTTAAGTCTTTAGCCATTTTACTTTTATTTTCCTTTTCTAGTTTTTAGTCGACCAATGAAATTAAAATGGAATTTCATCTTCATCAATTAAATCTTGAGTAACATCTTCTTGATCAAAAGAAACAAGATTGTCTTCGTTTTGATTGTTTGCTATAGGGTTGTTTGTTGTGTCATTAGATGCTGACATTTTCTCAACAAAATTAGCGCTTATTTCATAAACTCTTTTGTCTTTGCCGTCAGGAAGTTTGTATGTGTTAACTTGCAATCTGCCTTCTACTGCAACATTATCTCCTGTGGTAATTGTTGATGAAACCGAATCTGCAAGTTGTCCAAAGGCAATAACCCTTAATAAGGTTTCATTGTTTTTGTCAATATTGACAGTAAAACCTGCTATTGCCATGTCGTTTTGTGTAAATCTTTTTTCAGGAGCTTTTACAACTGTTCCTGTAACAAAAGCTTTTGCCAGAGTCATTTATGCACATTCCTTTGTTGTAAACATAACACGTATAATTGAATCATTTAACCCAAGTTGTCTTTTTAATTCTGCAACTTTATCGGCTGGAACCTTGATAATTTGATTCACCATAAAACCGTCGGAAAATCCGCCAACCTCATAAGCTAGTTTTTTTCTTCCCATCTTATCGGCTTCAAGAACTTCTCCACCAAAATTTTTAATTGCTTCTTCAATTTTGTTTACAATTTTATCTGCTTCATCGTTATCAAGATTTGGTTTAATTATCGTAAATAGTTCGTATTTTTTCATTATATCTCCTTTAGTGATTACTATATAGAAGAATGCTAGCATAAACATATTTTACAAACAAGAAAAAATTTATTTAAGTAAAGTTAAGTTAATTTATATAATAAATTCACCTTGAAAAACTTTTTTAGCAGGTCCAGACATGTATACTTTGCCTTCGTTTGTATATTCAATGTTTAAAACACCACCAGGAAGTACAACGTCGCAAATATTATTAATTAAACCTTTTTTAACACCTGCAACAACGCTTGCACATGCTCCGGTTCCGCACGCCAGAGTTATCCCGCAGCCTCTTTCCCAAACATTCATTTTTATTCTGTTCTGAGAAATGATATTTACAAATTCCACATTCGTTTTTTGTGGAAAAAGCGAGTCTATTTCTATTGCCATTCCCTTTGTTTTAGCAAGCATTTCACTGTCTTCATCTGTATATATTACACAATGCGGATTTCCCATTGATACAGCGGTTGCATTGTATCCTTGAATTTCAAAATTAAGTGGATTATCTACACAAACAGGAATTAAAGCAGGTTCTAAAATTGCTTTTCCCATATCTACTAAAACATTTTCATTTTCAAGTATTTCGGGTGTTATTATTCCCGCAAGGGTTTCAACGCTAAATTTTGAAGTACTAACTAAATTGTTTTTCTTAACGTATTTTGCAAAACAGCGGATGCCGTTTCCGCACATTTGCGCTATTGTTCCGTCTGAATTATAAAATTTCCATCCAATATCTGCGATTTTTGATTCAGTAGGACAAAAAATTCCGTCTGCTCCTATGCCAAAATTTCTATCACACATTTTAATTGCCAAGTCAGATGTTAGTATGTCATCTTGTAAAATAATAAAATCGTTTCCAAGCCCTTGCCATTTTTCAAATTTGATTGTCATAATTATCCTTATCTATTGTATTCTATAAATATTTCTTTTATAAATTCAAACCCCTTTTTAATGCTTTCTATTTCAACTTTTTCATTTGGAGAATGCATAGAATATATATTTGCCACTCCAACTAAAACGGGTTTGAATTTTGTATTGTTTTTATTTGTTTTGTTTGCATATATATGTGTTTCTGCTCCTGCGTGAAATGATTGAATTTTAATTGGCAGATTAATTTTTTTACCTGCAATTTTTGCAATTTCTGCCATTTTTTGATTTGGCGATTTTTCAAAGGGCAACATGTGAATTTTTGTTTTTATTTCTGCATGAGCATATTCTTTGTACTTTTTGTTAAATTTATCAATTTGTTTTTTAAATTTATCGATTAATTTTTCTTCATATTTTTTATTCGAACTTCTGAGGGAATAATGTGCATAAGCATTTGTATTTATTATGTTATCAGCACAAAGTGAAATTAATGATTCAGAATATGGTTTTTTTATATCTTTTTGGTCCAAAAGTCTTTCAATGCCAATATCGACAGCTCCGGCTATAATTGAGCCTAGATTGCAAGAAGTAATTGTAAAATTATTTTCTTTTTTATATACACCGTTTGGAAGCTTTGAAACTAAGTTAGCTATTAATTTTGCGGCGTTATAACGTTTTTTGTCTTGAATATCATTGCCGCTATGCCCTCCCAGTTTGGTGTTTACTTTGATATCTATTTTTGTATATCCTGCGCCAGCTATTTCAAAATTCCCAAGCATATCAGAGTCAAGAACCAAAACATTTTCGCTTTCTAATTCTTCGAATTTAACGTTATTAATTCCTGTCATGTTAGTTTCTTCATCTCTTGTAAATACAATTTCCAATCCGCCATGTTTAATTTCAGGATTATGTGCTAAGTATATAGCTAAATTTAGTGCAACTGCAACTCCTGCTTTGTCGTCTGCACCAAGTGTTCTTGTACCGTCAGTCATATAAAATTTATTATCGTTTGATGTTACAACATTAATCTCTGAATTGTTTCCTACAACATCCATGTGTGCAGATAACAATAGCGGTTTTTTATTTTCTGTATTAGGAGGAATTTTTATGATTAAATTTTGATAATCATCATAATAGGCATTAATTCCATTTTTATATGTAATTTCAAGTATTTTGTTTGATACATTAATCTCGCCTAAACTTGGCGAAGGTATCTTAACTAATTCTAAAAATAATTCCGTAACATCCATTTAATTTTTTCCTTATTTATACATTCTTATAGCATTTTCAACTTTTATTATTGTTTCTTTTGCTTTTATTTGAGCTTTTTTTGAGCCTTCATAAATTATATTTCTTAAGTAGTCGGGTTGCTTTTCTAATTCTTTTCTTTTGTCTCTTATTGGAGCCATATATTCATTGATTTTTCTGGCTAATTTTTTCTTACATTCTGCACATCCCATTTTAGCTGATTGGCAATCAGTGCATATTTCAATTTGTTCATTATTGCTGCCAAATATTTTCCAATAATCGTATATTACCTCACAATTTTGAGGATTTCCTTTGTCATTTTTTTTGATACGATTTCTATCTGTTATTCCTGTTTTGATTTTTTGCTCTGTAGTTTCAGGTGAATCAGAGATTTTTATATCATTATTGAATGATTTTCCCATTTTATTGCCATCAAGACCTTTTAATAGTGATGTTTTTGTCAATTTTGGTTGAGGTTCATTAAATAATTCAATTTTATATATGTTATTAAATCTGCGAGCAATGTCTCTTGTAAGTTCAACATGTGCAACTTGATCAATTCCCACTGGAACGAAGTTTGAATTAAATAACATAATATCTGCTGACATTAAAACAGGGTAGCCAAAAAGTCCGTATGAAAGATTTGATATATTTTCGTGTTTGTCTTTCATAATTTTTGCTAAATCTTTTAATGTTGGATCTCTTTCAACCCAATTTTGCGGTGTTATCATGGATAGGTATATGTGTAATTGTGCGGTTTCTGGCACTAAAGATTGGAGATATATGGTTGAAATCTCGGGATTTATACCTGATGCAAGCCAATCTAAAAGGACATTTTCGATATTTTCTTTCATATCTTCAGTTTGATTGTATTTTGTGGTAAGAGCATGCCAGTCGGCTATAAAAAAGTAACTTTCATATTCTTTTTGAAGATTAATCCAATTTTTTAAAACTCCAAAATAATGACCAAGATGCAGTTTTCCCGTAGGTCGCATGCCTGAAACTATTTTGTTTTTAATTATTTCAGTCATTATTTATCTCCTTTAGTAGGTTTATAGCTTCACTGTAATCATCATATATCATTAATGCTTGTCTTAAATGTTCTTTTGCTTCTTTGGTTTTATTGCATTTAATTTCGCATTTTGCAAGATTAGTAAGTAAAATATGATTGTCGCTATATTTATTTGCAAGTTTATATAATAATCCCATGGCATTTTCAAATTCATTTGTTTCCATATAACAAATTGCAAGCATATTTAATGTTTCATCATCTTTTATTATATTTGTTGCATCCAATAAAAACTGTTTTGCAATTTCATATTTTTTATCAGTAAAATAATATTTTGCAATAAATGTTTTTGCAAGAAAATTGTTCGGTGCAATTCTGACTGCTTTCTCTAAAAGGTTGAAAGCTTCATTTCTTTTGTTTTGAAGTAAATAAACATATCCTAAATAAGCACAACTGTCCGCATCATCCGGCTCTATTTCTATGGCCTTAATGAATGCTTCTTTTGCTTGATTTATTTTGGATAGCATCATATAAGAAACGCCTAAAGAATAATAAAATTCTGCAACGTCATCCTCAAGTTTTATTGCTTGCTGCATTTCATCGACTGCCCAATCGTAGCAATTCATCTTTAAATATAAAACACCTAAATCTTTATGTGCGTATGGATTGTTAGGCTCAAGAGTTATACATTTTTTGAACATTTCAACTGCTTTATCAAAATCGTTCAGTTCAACGTAGTCGAAAGCCAGATTGTAATATATTTCTACATCAATTTTTCCACGTTTTAAAAGTTGTTCAAAAGTTTGTATTGATTCATTGTAAAGTTTTAGTTTTCTTAATAGTGCGCCTTTCTTTTTAATTAAAATTATATTTTTTTCATCTGTTAAAAGTAATTGATTAATATTATCAAGAGCTGTTTTGTACTGGGCAGTATTTTCAAGAGATTCAATATATGCTAATCTGTATGACGAATTGTTTGGATATGTCATAACAAGATTTTGGTATAATGTTGCAGCTAATGTGTAATCACCTGCATTTAAGGCACATGATGCGAGACTTGCAAGCATAGAAATGGAAGGTTCAATATTGTATGAAATTTGAAAATATTTTAATGCGCTATTATAATCTTTTACAGTCTGGTAGTATATACCTAAGTTGTATGCTGTAAGTGAATTTTGATTGTCAATTTCAAATGTTTTTAAAAGAAGATTTTTTGCTTTCTCATATTGACTTGTATTCATATATGATACTGCTAGACTGTTAGCTATTGCAGTGTGATTTGGATTAAGTTCCAATGCTTTTTCAAGATATTTGCAAGAATTTTCATAGTCTTTTTTAAGCATATAGGAAGTTGATAAAATATAATATACTGTATAATCAATTTCTATGTTTGGATTTTCAAGAACTTTTAGTAATATTTCTATGGAATTTTCAGGTTGCATAAATTCGATAAATATCATTGCAATGTTTTTATATGCTTCAAGAAAGTCGGGTCGTAGCTTTAAAACTTCTTTAAAATAATTGATGGCATCTTCTTTTTCACCCGTTTTTACTTTGCAGCTTGCAATGTAGAATAAACTGGTGGCATCATTTTTGTTGACATCAATTACTTTTTTAAAAGAATCTATAGCAGCCAGAGGATTGTCAAGGTTTATTTCGCATAAACCTAAATTTTTTAGCGCTTCTATGTTGTTAGGATTTGAATTTAAGCATTTTTCAAGCAAAACTTTTGCCTGATTGAATTCTTCCTTATTTATATGTTCCAGTGCTTCATTTAAAATATTATCATTGTTTTCCATATGGTTAATTATAAATAAAAACTGTAAAATAGACAATTAAAAAATGCCCCTTTTGAGGGGCATTTTTAATATTATTTTTTATTTTCAATTACTGCCTGCGCTGCGGCAAGTGCGGCTTGAGGAATCCTAAAAGGAGAACAGGAGACGTAATTCAAACCAATTTTGTGAGCAAATTTAACACTATCAGGGTCTCCGCCATGTTCTCCGCATATTCCTCCAATTAAGGATGGATTGACGGATTTACCTTTTTCCATTGCCATTTTGATTAATTCGCCGACACCTTTAAAATCAAGTGTGTCAAATGGATTATAGGGAAGAATTTTTTGTTCTACATATCGTTTCAAAAATTTACCTTCCGCGTCATCTCTTGAATATCCAAACGTCATTTGTGTTAAATCGTTTGTACCAAAAGAGAAGAACTCTGCATAGGGTGCAATTTCATCTGCTGTGATGGCTGCACGAGGAATCTCAATCATAGTACCAAATTTATACTCAAGCTCAACTCCTTTTTCTTGCATAACATCTTTTGCGACTTTAACAAGAATTTCTTTAGCTGTTTTAAGTTCATTTACATGTCCTATTAAAGGTATCATGACATAAGGCATTACATTAATTCCTTCTTTTTTAACATCACATGCAGCTTCAAAAATTGCTCTAACTTGCATTTCGTTAATTTCAGGATAAGTTAGTCCTAAACGGCAACCACGTAAGCCCATCATAGGATTGGCTTCTGATAAACCTTCAACTATGGTAAGTAATGATTGTTCTTCTGTGTAGTCTTGTTTTAGAACTTTTTTAGCTGCAACTTGAGCTATCAATTCTTCTTTTGAAGGTAAAAATTCATGCAATGGTGGATCTAAAAGCCTTATTGTTAAAGGCTTTTCACCTAATGCTTTAAACATTTCATAAAAATCTTTATATTGCATTGGTAATAATTTGTTGAGTGCTTCCGCTCTTGCCTCTTTTGTTCCCGCAATAATCATTTTTTGCACCCAAGGAAGTCTGTCAGGATCCATGAACATATGTTCTGTTCTGCATAGTCCAACACCCTCTGCATGGAACATTAAAGCATTTTTAACATCTTTAACGGTATCTGCGTTTGCTTCTATTGTCATAGTTTTAATTTCATTTACCCAGCTAAAGAATGTTTTGAAATTATCATCGATTTTAGCATCTGCAAGTTTAACAGCTCCGTCCATTACCAAACCTTTTGCGCCATCAAGTGAAATTATGTCGTCTTTTTTGTAGATTTTGCCGTCTGAGCCGATTAAAGTTTCTGCTTCGAGGTCAATTTTCATATCTTCACAACCTGCAACACAAGGTTTTCCCATACCTTTTGCTACGACTGCCGCATGTGATGTTGCTCCACCTCTAAGGGTTAAAACACCTTGTGCAACTGCCATGCCATGTATATCATCTGGACATGTTTCGATTCTGACTAATATTATTTTTTCACCTTTTTCACCGCGTTGAGCTGCTTCATCAGTGTTAAAAACAATTTTTCCAACAGCTGCCCCTGGTGAAGCATTTACACCATGGCCTACAATATGGGCATTTTTAAGCGCAGAATCGTCAAAACATGGAAGTAAGATTTGATTAATTGCATAAGGATCAACAAGTTGAATTGCTCTCTCTTTTGTAATAATTCCTTCATGTTCCATTTCAACGGCAATTCTTACTGCTGCTGTTGCTGTTCTTTTTCCGCTTCTTGTTTGAAGAATATATAATTTACCTTTTTCAATGGTGAATTCCATATCTTGAACATCTTTATATCCGTTTTCAAGTTTTTTTGCTATATCTACATACTGTTTGTATAAATCAGGCATTTCAACTTCTAATTCTGAAATTGGCTTTGGTGTTCTAATTCCGGCAACAACATCTTCACCTTGTGCGTTTGTTAAATATTCACCATAAAATTTATTTTCGCCAGTTGCAGGATTTCTTGTAAATGAAACACCGGTTGCACAGTCGTCGCCCATATTTCCAAATACCATTGTTTGAACGTTAACAGCTGTACCAAAATTATGATCAATTTTGTTCATGGTTCTGTATGCAACAGCACGAGGTATATTCCAAGAACGAAAAACTGCTTCTATAGCCTCTTGTAATTGAATAAAAGGGTTTTGAGGAAATTCTTTGCCGGTTACTTCTTTAATTACTCTTTTGTATATTGGAATTAATGATTTCCAACCTTCGGCAGAAACTTGAGTATCTTCTTTTACGCCCTCGCGTTCCTTTACCTTTTCAACTTCGGATTCAAAATATTTTTGCCTGTCCATATCCCAAGCAACTGAACCGAACATTGTTAAAAATCTTCTGTAACTATCGTAACAAAATCTTGGATTGTTTGTTAATTTAACCATTGCTTCAACTGTTTCATCATTCAAACCAAGATTTAAAATAGTTTCCATCATACCTGGCATTGAAACTCTTGCTCCTGAACGAACCGAGACAAGTAAAGGGTTCTGCGTATCACCGAATTTTTTTCCTGTTTGTTTTTCAACATCAGCTAAAGCAGTCTTAACTTCATCCATAAGCCCTGCTGGCATTTTATTTCCGTTATTAATATAGTCCATACAAACTTCTGTCGTTATGGTTAACCCTGGAGGTACAGGTAGCCCTAAATTTGTCATTTCAGCCAAATTTGCGCCTTTACCGCCAAGGAGGTTTCTCATATCTGCATTGCCTTCTCTAAAAAGCCATACACGTTTTTGCATTGATTTCCTCCAATTTTTAATATTTCTAATAACACAATTTATGAAAATGTTATCAAAAACATGATCTGATGACAAATTTTAATTCAATTATAAGATAAAATTTATGTAAATTTTTGTTAAATTGAAATTTATAGAAAAAGTTTTTTATTATAAACTTTCAGTTTTCGATAGAACTTCATTAAGACATTCCAGAAGTTCAAGTCTCGCTTGTTCATCCAGTTCAACTAATGGGCGTCTGGTTGAATTTTGCATTAGCCCTATTTTTGAAAGAAGTGCTTTAATAGGTGTAGGATTCGGTGCCATAAATATTTTTTTGAATAGTGGGTACAAGATTTTGTGCATATTTGCAGCAGGTACAACTTGCCCTGATTTAAAATTATGTACCATAGATTTTATTTCTTTTCCTACAACATGAGATGCGACTGAAACAACCCCATGTGCCCCTAAAGATAGCATTGGTAAGGTTAAACTGTCATCGCCTGAATATATTGCAAAATCATCGGGTGCGAGCATTTTTATTTCTGAAATTAAATCTAAGTTTGGATTTGATTGTTTAACGGCTACAATATTTGGATATTCCTTTGCTAAAAAAGCTATAGTTTCAGGTGTCATATCAATTACTGATCTTCCTGGAATATTGTATAAAATTATTGGTAAATCAACACTTTTTGCAATGGCACCAAAATGTTCTTTTAATCCCTGTTGTGATGGTTTATTATAATATGGCACAACTGATAAAATAGCATCTGCCCCTAGTTCTTGTGCCTTTTTTGAGGAGATAACCGCCGTATCTGTTGAATTTGAGCCTGCTCCCATGATAACTTTGCATTGTCCTGAAATAGTTGATTTAACGCAGTATAAAATTTCATGTTCTTCTTCGTGAGTTAAAGTGGGACTTTCTCCGGTTGTACCAGCGACAACAATGGCATCTGTGCTTTGATTTAACAAATGTTTTGAAATTTTTTCAAGTGCAGCGTAGTCAACGGACTTTTCCTTATCAAAAGGAGTTACCATTGCCGTTATAACTTCTCCTAAATCATATCTTAATGCCATAAAATCTCCTTTAATATAAATTCATTTCAATTACTTTTTTTGCTAATCTAACAGTATTTAAAGCAGCTCCTATACGTAAATTATCGGCTACACAGAAAAAGTCAAGACCTTTGTCAAAAGCTATTGATTTTCTAATTCTGCCTACGTATACAGGATTTTTGCCTGCTGCGTCTTTTGGAGTTGGGTAAGTATATGTAGAAATGTCATCCCTAAGCTCAACTCCCCAAGTATTTTTTAGTAATTCTCTGGCAGAGTTTAAATCAACATCTTTTTCAAATTCAACACTAACAGCTTCTGAGTGACCTATATATACAGGTACTCTTACTGCTGTACAAGAAATTTTTACACTTTCTGGCAGGTGTAAAATTTTTCTTGTTTCATTTGTTACTTTCATTTCTTCTTTTGTATAGCCGTTTTCTAAAAATGCATCTATTTGAGGTATTACATTAAAAGCTATTTCATATTTAAAAGCTGATGGTTCAAAAGGCATTCCGACAAGATTTGTTTTGGTATTATCTGTAAGCTCATTAATTGCTTTCAAGCCGGCCCCGGAAACTGCCTGATAGGTTGACACTATCATTTTTTTAACAGTGTATTCATCATGTAGGGCTTTTAGTGGTAGCATTAATTGTGATGTTGAGCAATTTGGATTAGAAATTATGCCTTTATGATTTTTTAAATCTTCATCATTGACACCTGCTATTACAAGTGGTACATCATCTTTCATTCTAAAAGCACTTGAATTGTCTATAAAAACACATTTCTTTTTTGCTGCAATTGGTGCGAAACGCTTGCTCGTTTCACCACCGGCAGATGCAAGACAAATGTCAATGTTATCAAATATTTCATCTTTCGCTTCAATTACTGTATGTTTTTCACCTTTAAATTCCAGAGTTGAGCCTGCAGAACGTGATGAAGCGAGAAATTTTATTGAGTTATATTCAATATTTTCTTCTTCTAATATATTTAAAATTTCTCTGCCAACAACGCCAGTGGCGCCAAGAACAGCTATGTCAGGCAATTTCTTTGTCATAAAATATTCTCCAATCCATATATAAAGCTGTTGTTCTTATATACATATTCAATTGCAAGTTTTACTCCCGGCATATAGCATTCTCTGTTTATTGTGTCATGATGGATTTTTAACAACTGTCCGTCTGAGCCAAAAATAACTTCTTGTGACGCTACATAGCCTGGCATGCGAACGGCATGGATTTGTATATTTCCGGTTCCGTCAATATTGAAATTTCCGCCTCTTGCACCTTTTAAAGTTTCTGTTTCATTACAATTTCCTAATTTGAAATTGTTGTTATTTTTTATCATCAGTTGAGCAGTCTTAATCGCAGTTCCTGATGGTGCATCCTTTTTTTGATTATGATGAAATTCAATTATTTCTGCATTTGAAAAATATTTTGAAGCTTCTGAAGCAAATTTCATCATCAAAATTGCACCTATTGAAAAATTTGGAGCAATAATACAGCCTACATTTTTTTTGTTTGAAAACTCCTTTATTTGATTAATTTGTTCATTTGTAAGTCCTGTTGTACCTATTACTGATTTAATATTATTTTCAATATATATTTTTATATTTTCAAATATTGATTTTGGTTGTGTAAAATCAACTATAACATCAATATTATGAATTTTAAGAGCAGAGTTTATGTCCCCTTCGATATAAATTTCATTATAGACATTTTTACCTATTTCATTTGTGTCTATTGCACAAGCTAGCTCAAATTCCTGAGTTGAAACAGCAAGTTTAACAACTTCGCTTCCCATTTTTCCGTTTGCCCCGACCACGCCGACTTTTATCAAAATATGCCTCCTGTAGTTTTTGTACGGTTTAGTATATCATATTTTTTTATAAAAAAACAAGAAAATAATTTAATGTGATTTAAAATTTGATTATTGTGTATTCATGTTTGTTATTATAATTAAAAAGCCCCTTTTGAGGGCTTTTTAATATTCAAAGTTGGAATTATGCAAATAATTCTCTTTCTGTTCTTACAATTTCTCTGTTTATTGAATTTCTGTGAGCTATTGATGAAACTATTGCCATTATTGTGGCACTCATTGCAATTTCTGAATCTAATTTGTTAACTGCGCTACCTACACCTACTGCACTTGCTCCTGCTGCAAATGCCAATGGAGCTGTTTTTGCGGTGATTCCTGAAGCAGTCATTATTGGAAGCGCAGTATGTTGCGATAATTCAAGAGTATTGGCTATTGTAGCTTCTGCGTAGCTTATTAAATGTGCAGACGGGTTTGTTGAATTTGTATCTGATTTTAAACCTTCGGTTTGAATTAAATCAACCCCAAGAATTTCAAGTTTCTTAGCAAGTTCGATTTGTTCGGCTATTTCAATATTTCCGGGGATTGTAACGCATGTGTAAGTATCATATTTGCTTGTTAATCCCATTGTTTCTAAAACAATGTCATATACTTGTTGAGCTGTAAAACATTGTCCTTTTTTATATAATGCGTCAAAATTACCAATTTCAATAGCGTCAACCCCCCATTGAACCGCATTTAACAATTCAAAGGGATGTACACTCGAAACAAAAATGGGCAGTTTTGTATTTTTTCTTGCTATTTCGTATATGCTTTTATCACAAGCAATATCTACTGCACTTGCATGTCCTTTTTGTGCTGCTGCGCATACATTAGCAACATTTTGTTTATTGTAGTTGTCAATTCCTGCGATTATTTTAACAGCTCTTTTTTCCCTTAAATGCTTTTTAAAAATTTCAATTCCCATTTTCATTTTCCTTTTTTCTATTACAGTTGAATTTTATCACAACTAAATATTATGTGCAATGAAAGCTAGATTTTAATATGTTAATATCTCTACATATTTAAGGATATAATTTATGATTGCATATTTAAAAAACAAATTATTTTTAATATTATTTTCATTGCTTTATTTTTTTAGTTCGTTTGCTTTTTCTTATGAATATAGCTCTAATGAAGAAAAAAATTTCATTGAAATTTATGAAAAGACACTACCTTCAATTGTATCTATTGAAGCAGACATAGATCATGGTACTTCTGGCGGTACTGGTTGTATTATTTCTAAATCAGGTATCATATTAACAAGTTCTCATGTAATTGAAAAAGCAAGAAATATAACTGTAACAACGCATAGTGGAAGGAATTACACGGCTAAAATTTTAGCAGTGTTAAAGAATAAAAATGATTTAGCTTTAATTAAAATTGATACTAAGGAAAATTTGCCATTAGCAAAATTTGGAAATTCGGATGAAATTAAAGTCGGTCAAAGAGTTCTTACGATTGGTTGTCCTTTTGGATTTAGAGATACTTTAACGACTGGTATTATCTCAAGAATTGATTATGAAAGAAATAAAATACAAACAGATGCTGCGATAAATCCGGGATGTTCGGGTGGTCCTTTGTTAAATTTGAAAGGTGAAATTATCGGTATAAACCAATCAATTTATAATCCTGATAATAATCGCTCAAATATTGGAATTGGTTTTGCTTTGCCTTCTAATTATGCTATTGATTTTATTGCAAAAGCAAATAAAAAAATGGCAGCATTGAAATAGTCTATTTTAGCAAAAAAGTTTTAATGTATTTGTAAGTTAGGATTAAATTTTCGTTAGTCAAATCATTTAGCATTAAAAAAATTTCTTTTTTTAAGTCTGATGGGTTTTTAAGGTAATTAAATTCAAATAAGTCTTTAGGTTCTACTCCAAGGGCATTTGCAAAACGCGAAATTAAGTCAGCAGAAGGAAAATTTTTGCCGCTTTCAATACAACTTATATGTTTATCATCTACTCCTACCAGTTCTGCGAGTTGTGCTTGAGTATATTCGTTCTTTTTTCTGAACTCTTTTATTTTTCTACCAAACAAGATTTTTATATTATCCACTTTTACCTCTCTAAAATAATTTTAAAGATAATATAAGTACAATAAAACGGTTAACTAGGTAATTTATTGACAAAAAGTTACCTATCATGTTATATAATTTACTAATTAGGTAAATTACTAATATATAAATAACCTAATACATTGAAAATAGAGGAAGAAGTATGAAAACCCTAAAAGCCTTTAGCTTAATTGAACTTATGGTTAGTTTGATTACAATAAGTTGCATTGCTGCAGCTTTTTCTCCAATCATTTCAAAAAAACTTTCAATGTCTTCAATTATGGTATCTAAACCATCAGGGGGATCTGGAGGGGATAGTTCTGGTACATGCCCTTTAGGTCAATACATGTCATCAACTACAAATACCTGTACAAATTGTTCTGATACTTTTCCATATTGTACAATATGTACTGAATCTGGGTGTTTGGTTTGTAAGTCAGATTTTAGTTTATATAACGGAAAGTGTGAAATTAGTAAATGTCCAGAAAATACTGTTAAGATTTCTGCCGATGGCAAAGAATTTTGTGTCACTCAATATAACATAGGAGATAGTGATAAATTTCCCGCAGATATTTTAGGTGTTGATTTGATTCCATCTACATCTATTGAATGCCAAGTTGATTCCTGCTGTTGGCAAGGTGAGACTTCAAGTAGCTGTAATTCTGAAAACGGTAGTTATAGCGGTTGCAATAGAACTGTATGCACTCAATATGCAGCAGAAATATTATGCAACAATCTAACTTATGGGGGTTTAAGCTGGAGACTTCCAACAAAAAATGAACTTGCGGGTTTTGATCCTGATACTAATTCAAAAAACAAAGGTGCATCGGGTCTTTTGTTGTGCGACAGTACTTCCGGTTACGGTTCTGCTCGATGCAGTTATATTGGAGGTAGTTATGATAATAAACGGTGTGAAATTTCAGACTCTCGTGTTTGTAATCCGTACTATGTATGGAGTAGTACACTTAATGGTAGTTCTTACGTATACACTTATTATTTGAGTTCAGGGTCTTGGAAGAGTTTGGACAGTAGTTCAAGACAAAGCGCTTATTCTGTGAGATGTGTCAGTAATTTAACTTGTGCAAGTAAATTTGGTCCAAATTGTACAGATTGTAGTGATACTGCCTGCACTACCTGTAAAGAAGGTTATGCAGTAAAAAATGGTCAGTGTACTTCTTGTTCTAGCGCTTTTGGTACAGGTTGCACCTCTTGCAGTTCATCTGCTTGTACTGTTTGTTCGTATGGATATATATTAAAAGATGGTCAGTGTATAGTAAGTCCATGTCCTGCAAATACCTTATATGTCAAAATAAATGATCGTGAATTATGCATCACTCAATATAACATGGGAGACAAAACAGAATTTCCTGTAGATATTCCGGGTGTATATGTTGTTTCTGCTGGTTCTTATTGTGGTGCCAGTGCTTGTTGTTGGCAAGGACAGACTTCGGGCAATTATGATTGTGATTCAAATAATGGTGGTTATAGCGGATGTAATAGAACAGTATGCAATTATAATGCTGCAAAAATCCTATGTAGTAAATTGAATTATGGTGGTCTGGCTTGGAGTTTACCAGGTTATAGTTATTTTAAAGTACTTCATTTGACTTATTCTCAAAACAAAGGTACATCAGGTTTGATGCTGTGTGCTAGAGAACGTGGTCACGGATCAGCATATTGTGGGGTAAATTACTATGATTGTGAAGGAACTAATGATGATAATGATTGTTATCCACATGGCGTGTGGTCTGGTTCTACATATGATGATAGTAATGCCTGGTGTGGTGATCCGGGTTGGAATAGTAGCTATAGTACATATGATATGGATTATGGACTTTCTGTAAGGTGTGTAGCTAATATAGGTTGTATGACTAAATTTGGTTCAAATTGCATAGATTGTAGTTCATCTGCCTGTACTGCTTGTAAGTCAGGATATGTATTAAAAAATGGTAAATGTGTAACCTGTTCTAGTATTTTTGGAATAGATTGCACAGAATGTACTTCATCTGCCTGTACTGCTTGTACTAATGGATATGTACTAAATGAAGGTCAATGTATAGTAAATCCATGCCCAGTGCATACTATTTATATTAAAAAAGATGATAAAAAACTATGTGTAACCCAATATAACATGGGAGATAAGGCTGAATTTCCTATTAATGTCTCGGGTGTAAATGTGGTATCGGTTAATACTTCTTGTACTGATAATGCTTGTTGTTGGCAGGGTCAGACTTCACCTTCATCTATGTGTAATTCAAACAATGGTGGATACAGTGGTTGTAACAGAACGGTATGTACTCAATATGCAGCTATAAAAGTATGTGATAACTTACATTATGGTGGGTTAACTTGGAGATTACCTACTAGTAGTGAACTTTTTGGATTTTCTCCTGTTAATAATTCAATGTATATAGGTACATCTGGGCTTATGTTGTGTAGTTCTAGTTTAGATAATAGTTCCACGTACTGCGGTTACGGCAATTCCCTTTGTTACGGTTCGCAATATGATGATTGTGATTCGTATTATGTGTGGAGTGGTCAGCTTAATACAGGCTCTCGTGCCTATGCTTATTATTTATCTGGCGGATCTTGGAGATACTCAAGTAACTCTTATAGGCGAAACGCCTTTTCCGTACGTTGTGTCAGTGAGTTATAACAATGAAGTGTCAATACTTTAGTCATTTTACAATTTAATACTTTTTATA